>NZ_JBEZZF010000004.1:0-158275 GCF_040639055.1 Promicromonospora sp. NPDC023987
CTCGCCGGGGCCCGCGTCGAGGTGGCGGGTGCCGATGCGGGCTTCCTCGTCACCGTGGGAGCGGCCTGGTTCGCGACCCTGCTGACCCTCGCCGCCAGCCGTACCCTCCGGCGCCAGTCGGCTGCACGGTAGCCGGCACGGAACTTTCACCCCTTTGACACCCGGATGGCAAGCGGCCGCCTGATACGTTGCATCCGACTTTTCAAAATCTTCACGAACGGACGCGGGATGCTCGTCTTCATCATCATCGGACTTCTCGGGCTCGCGCTCGCCGTCACCTCGCTCGTCCTCGGCGACTTCCTGGAGCTGGCCGACGGGGCGCTCTCGGGCACCTCGCTGGGCGCCGGCGGGATGCTGTTCGGCGCGACCGGGATGGTGGTGCTGTCCTCCGGGCTGGAGCCGTGGGTCGCCTACCCGGCGGGCCTCGTGGTCGCGATCCTGGTGATCCTCCTCGTCAACGTCATGCTCAAGCGCCTCAAGGCAGGTGACGACGGCGCCCCCGTCTCGCTCGTCGGCGCACAGGGCTCCGTCACGTCCGACGTCGACACGGGCCACGGCGAGGTGTCGCTCGACGCCGTCACGGAGCTCGAGACCCGGCTCGCGTTCTCCGACGAGCCCATCGGTCAGGGCACGCGGATCGTCGTCGTCGAGCAGCACGGCGCGCGCGTGAAGGTCGAGCCCGTGCCGCGCTGAGACGCGTCCCGACGTCAGCAGTCCCCCACCCCGCACCACCACTTGTCCGGCCGGGACCGTCCGCGTGCCTGGCCACCCCTACCCCAGGAGCCGACATGGAAATGACTGGTCAACTAGTAGGCGTCATCGCCGTCGTGGTCATCGCGCTGGCGATCTTCCTCGTCCTCGCGTTCGTCGCGAGCCGTATCCGCCGCGTGCCGCCGAACGAGGCCCTGATCATCGTGGGCCGCGGCGCAGGAAGGTCCGAGGCCCAGCTGTCGAGCCAGCGCGTCGTCGTCGGCGGCCGGGCCTTCGTGTGGCCGGTGCTGCAACAGGGCTTCGCGATCTCTCTGGAGCAGCGGCAGATCGGCATCACCGTCGAGGGTGTCGACAAGAACCGCATCAAGATCGCGATCAAGGCGTCGATCAACTTCAAGGTGCGCGGCGACGAGGAGGGCGTGCGGCGGGCGGCCCAGCGCTTCCTGTCCCAGCAGCACCTGCTGACCGAGATCATCAAGGAGTCCCTCGAGGGCTCGCTGCGGTCGATCGTCGGTGACATGACGATCGAGCAGATCATCTCGGACCGCAAGGGCCTGTCCGACCGCGTGGTCCAGTCCACGAAGACCGACCTCTCCGAGCAGGGCCTCCAGGTCGACCTCCTCAACATCTCCGACATCTCGACGCCGGGATCGGACTACCTCGCGAACCTCGGTCGCGCCGAGGCCGCCAACGCCCGCCAGCTCGCGGAGGTCTCGGAGGCGGAGGCCAACCGGGCGTCCGAGTTCGCCGTGATCGAGGCGGCCGAGCAGATCGCCGAGCGCAAGAAGGCGCTCGACCTGAAGCAGGCCACCATCAAGGCCGTGACGGACAAGGCGAACGCCGAGGCCGAGGCCGCCGGCCAGCTCGCCCGTGCCGAGCAGGACCGGCTCGTTGCCCAGCAGGAGCGCGAGGCCATGGCCGAGAAGGCACGCGTGGAGCAGGAGCGGCTCGACATCGAGGTCCGCAAGCCTGCCGAGGCCCAGGCCTACGCGGAGGTGCAGAACGCCAACGCCCGTCGTGACGCCGAGAACGCGGCCACCGAGGCCGAGGCGTTCAAGCGCACCACCATCGCCCAGGCGAACAAGACGGCGGCACTGCAGGACGCGGAGGCGTCCGCCGAGTCGGTGCGCCGCGCCGGTGAGGCGGAGCGGGACAAGCAGGTGGCGCTCGCCGCAGGTATCGAGGCAGAGGGCCGCGCGCGGGCAGCCGCCGTCGAGGCGGAGGGCCTCGCCGAGGCCGCCACCATCGACGCCAAGGCCGAGGCGCTGCGCAAGTACGGCGAGGCCGCCCTGGTGCAGGAGCTCATCGAGCGGATGCCGGACATCGTCCGCGCCGCCGCCGAGCCCATGGCCTCGATCCAGGGGATGACCGTGATCTCGACGGACGGCGCCTCCGCCATCACGAAGAACGTGGCCTCCGTGATCGGCGAGGGCCAGGGCGTCATCAAGCAGCTCACCGGCGTGGACATCAACCAGCTCATCTCAAACCTGGCCGGGCCGACCAACGGCGTCGCCCCCACTCCGCCGGCCCCCGTCGAGGAGAACTGACCCACGACCCTGACCGTTGAGTGCTGCCTCGTCGGTCGAGCCGGTCCTCGTTGGTCGAGCCTGCCGAGACCTGTTGCGAGCTCTCGACAGGCTCGACCAACGGGGCGGCACTCGACGGGGCGCCACTCAACGGTCAGGGGGTCGGGTGGTGAGCGTCGTAGCGCCAGAAGCGGGGGGTCAGGCGGACGACCAACCAGAGCAGCACCAGGCACGTGAGACCGCCGACGACGGCGGCCCAGCCCTCACCGAACCACGTCGCCTCGACGCCGAGGACCATCTCGCCGAGGCGCGGCCCGCCGGCCACCACCACGATGAACACGCCCTGCAGGCGCCCGCGCATGTGGTCCGGCGTAGCGGTCTGCAGGATGCTCTGCCGGAACACCGACGAGATGCTGTCGGACCCGCCGGCGAACGCGAGCGCGACCCCCGCCGCGACGACGGCCCAGACGATCGGCCCGTCCGGTGCGCCCCGGCCCACGAGCACGAGGACGAGCCCGAAGGCGGCGATCGACACGCCCCACGCCGTGATCGCCCAGATGATCACCTGCCCCTGCATGCGCAGGCGCGTCAGCCCGCCGGAGAACACGCTCGCGAGGATGCCGCCGACGGCGAAGGCGGCCGCGAGCACCCCCGTCGTCGTCTCTCCGCCGCCGAGGTAGATGACGCCGGCCGCTGGCCACAGGACGCGCGGGAAGGACAGGACCATGGCGCAGATGTCGACGAGGAACGTGGTGCGCACGTTGGGCTGGGTGGCCAGGTAGCGCAGGCCGTCCAGGACCGATCGCAGCCCGACGGCCCGCACCCGGCCCCGCTTGTTCAGCACGACGCCGACGGCGGCATCGCGCTCGGGCGGCACGGGCGGCAGCCGGAACACTGACCAGAGCGCCGCGAGGAACAGCACCATGTCCAGCGTGTACGCCCAGGCGTAGCCGAGCTGAGCCACCAGCACGGCACCGATCAGCGGCCCTCCGGTCAGCGCGACGTTCATGGAGAGCGTCGCCAGCGCGTTGGCCGCGGGCAGGAGCTCCTTGGGGAGCAGGCGCGGGATGATCGCCGACCGGGCCGGGTTGTTGATGGCGAACGCCGCGCTCTGCAGGGCGACGAGCCCGTAGAGCAGGTGCACCGACTCGACCTCGAGCCAGGCCTGTGCCGCGATGCCTGCTACGACTACCCACAGCACGGACGAGGACAGGAGCGAGACCTTGCGCCGGTCGTAGTGGTCCACGAGCGCCCCGCCGTACAGGCCGAGCGCCACGAGCGGGACCAGCGAGAACAGGCCCAGCAGACCCACCGCGAGGGTCGATCCGGTCAGGGCGTAGATCTGCAGGCCCACCGCCACGATGGTCACCTGCGTGCCGATGTTCGAGATCGACAGCCCGAACCACAGACGCCGGTAGTCCGGTGACACCTTCAGCGGGGTGGTGTCGGCGAGCAGATGGCGCATGGTGCCCCGATCGTAGGCCTCGTCCGGTACCTGGCGGGCTGCGCCGGAGTGCGAGGTTCCTCCCGGACATGACAGAGCGGGCGCTCAGGACACCCCCCGATGTCCCGAGCTCCCGCTCTGTACTGTCCTGGTCCGCGGGCCGGGGCGCCCCCCAGCGGCGCCCCGACCCTCGAACCTGCCGACCCGGGCCTGGATCGGTCCTCGGTCGTGAGTCACCTTGATGGCTCACGAACGAGGGCCGGACCCGGATCGTTTGTCGACCGGCAAAGCGTGGTCAAGCCACGCTCTACCGGCGACGCATTCGGAGCGCCGCGATCCCCAGCCCCAGAAGGAGCGAGACCAGCGAGAGCTGCCCCGTGATCATGTGGCCCGTCTCAGCGAGGGTTGCATCGGGCACGACCTGCTGTGCCGGCTCCGCCTCCGCCTCGGGCTCGGTCGAGATGGCGCGCCGGCGCCGGTCCAGGTCGTCGCTCGCCAGCATGGTCCCGCTGCTGGACGTCGGGACAGGACCGGCCGTGCCGCCCCACGCGAGGTCGACTCCCTCGGCGGGGAGGTACTCGCCCGGACGGGGCGCGGCAGCGGGCGTGCCATGGTTTTCCTGGGCACCCGGCACGGAGTCGGGCGTCCCCGGGGTGCCGGAGCTGCCCGGGTCGCCTGCACCATGGCCGACGGCGATCGGCTCGGCCGACGCCCCGCTGGGCAGCTCGCCGCCGGAGTGCCCGGTGCGCGGCTCAGTGGTGCGCGGTTCGGTGGTGCGCGATTCGGTGGTGCGCGATTCGGTGGTGCGCGGTTCGGTGGCGTCCTGTCGGTCGGTCCCCGGCTTGCCGGTGCCCGGACGGTCGGCGCGAGGTCCGGCGTCGTAACCGCCGGAACCTGGCCGCTCTGCTCCAGAGCCATCCGTTCCAGGCTCGTCCGTTCCAGGCTCGTCCGTTCCAGGCTCGTCCGTTCCAGGCTCGTCCGTTCCAGGCGGGTCGACGATCCCGGGGCTGCCAGTAGCGGGGTCAGTGCCCGGCTCCTCAGTATCCGGCTCGACGGTGCCCGGCTGACCCGTGTCAGGCCCCTCCGGCAGCGGTCCCTCGACGCCGCCCGGCGTGTCACCCGTGACGAGGTCGTCGACCAGGCCCTCGTCGCCCAGCGTTCCATCGACCACCGCTGCGACGTCGGCGCTCAGGAGCGACCGGACGATGCCCTCCGGCCCGACGAGCTCGTCCACCACGCCTGCCTCGCCGTTCGTGCCGACGGCGTCGGCCCCTGCCGCATCGGCTCGCGCGCCCGCTTGAGACACGCCGTCGGCCGCGTCGAGGCCACCGCGCGCAGCGGGTGCTTCCTCGGTCGTGCCGGTGGTCTCCTGAGTGACTGGATCCAACAGGCCGTCCCCTGCGGCGTACGCGGAGGAAGCGCCGACGACCACGAGGCCGCCCGCAACAAGTGCCGTGTACAGCACCCGCCGGATGTTTCTGTCCATGGGTCTCTCCTTGCCTGGCGTGGAGCCGACGACAGATTCGCCGTCGGGAGGTGCCGCACGCGAAGGCGCGGCCCAGCCAGGTCAGGCAGGAGAGACAGGAATATCCGTGTAGCTGCTCGACAGCTTGCCGCGCGACTCGTCGGTCGCCACGCGCCAGGAACGCGCCCGGAAGACGAGCAGCGCGGAGAGCACCGCGAGGACCTCGCCGCCCAGCACCTTGAGCTGCGGCGCGCCGCCGCCGAGGAGGCCGCCCGCACTCGCGACGACCGCGTTTCCGGCACCCCCTGCGGCGAGCGGGAGGCCAGCACCGAGGGAGGCAGCGCCACCCGCGTGGACGACACCCGCCGTCGCGACACGCAGGGCGAGCGCGGTGTCCGCCGCGGTGGCGCCCCGGGGCACGTTCGTGCGCATCAGGTCGAACGTCGCGGGCTGGGCTCCGGTGGAGGTCCAGACCACGACCCCGACGTCACCGGGAGCCTGCAGCGCTCCCGGGTACGTCGACCCGGCGTTCGCGACCTGCTTGGCCGGGACCACCGTGCTGAACCCACCGGGGACCAAGGGCTGGGCGGAAGGCTCCGGCACCAGGACACCGGGCACCGGGGCAAGCGGCTCGACGACCGGTGCGAGCACCTCACCGACGGGCGTGAGGGCGGGGGCGAGCGTGTCCGCGACAGGAGCCGTCGCGGGTTCGAGCGCCCCCACGATCGGTGTGGTCACGTCGCCCACGACGTCGGTCACCGGGGAGACCAGGCCGACGACGGGCTTGAGCAGGCCGTCTGTCACAGGTGCGAGGGGCCCGGTCACCGAGCCGAGCACCGGGGCAAGAGGTGAGACGACCTGCCCGACCAGACCCGTAACCGGCGCCAGCAGCCCGCCCAGCAACCCGGTCACCGGCTTGGCGACCTCGCCGGCCTGCTCGGTGACGGGCTTGATGACCGGGTCGGAGACCTGCTCGACGACCTCGGCGGTGTGCGCGACGGGCTTCTCGGTGAGCTGCGTGACAGCCTCGCCCACCGGCTCGGTCACCCTCGTGCGGACCTGGTCTGTCACCGGCTTCAGCAGGCCGTCGGTGATCGGCGTCAGCGTGTCCACGACCGGCTTGGTCGCCGGCTCTGCCACGGTCCCTGCCGGCTCGGCGGCCGGCTCGGCGGCCGGCTCTGCGGCGGGCTTCGGCGGAGCGGCCGGCTCCGGCGTGGCTTCCGTCGGCTCGGCTCCCGTCGTGGCCTCCGGCACGGCCCCCGTCGGCTGTGTCGGCGCCGACTGTGTCGGCGCCGGCGGCGTCGGCGGCGTCGGCACCGCAGCGGACTCCCGGGCGGGCTGCTCCGACACCGCCGGACCGGCGGCCTGGTCGGCCCCATCGGCCGCGGACCCGGTCAGCCCGAGCATGTCGGTGGTTCCCGTGACGGCCTGCGCCGTCGCCTCCACCGTGTCGCCGAGAGCAGAGCCGAGCGGGCCGCGCTCCGCCGCGCCCGAGGGGGCGGCGAGCGTGACTCCGAGGGCGAGGCCCGCCGCACCGAGGGCGACGGTTCCGACGGCGCGCGCGACGGCGCGACGGAGGTGGTCCCCCGTGCTCATCAGCGCGTCCTTCGACATCGGTCTCCCGCTCTCCAGCCCGAAGCGGGCCAGCAGACATGCATTCACATTTAATCTGCTTGGGGTTCCGGAGTTCGGCAACCGCACACCTGCGGTTTGCGGATCGGGAATTTTGTGCTCAGGAACAGCGACATGTCCGAAGACACCCGCTATCTCGCTTATTCCGTACCAATCAGCACGATCACCGCCGGGGTCTCACGCCTGGGGTGAACTGTCAGGCGTCAGCCGACAGTAGCCCCGAAGACGAGCCCGAGCACGTACGTGACGCCCGCCGCGCCGAGGCCGATGGCGACCTGGCGCAGCGCCCTCGTGAGCGGCGAGGTCCCCGACAGCAGGCCGACGACGGCGCCCGTCACCAGCAGCGCGAGCCCGACGAGAGCTGTCGCGACGACCACCGCGACGAGCCCGTCGAGGCCGAACAGATAGGGCAGCACAGGAACCACCGCGCCCGAGGCGAAGAAGCAGAAGGACGAGATGGCAGCGCCCCACGCGGTCCCGTGCGTCTCGAGCTCGTCCTCGGTGGCGCCGTCCGCAGGGCGGTCCTGGACCGGCGCCTCCTGCACCCGCAGGAGCGGCCCCTGGTGCTCGACGGGCGTGACCGCGAGCCGGGCGAGCACCGCGTCGGCGTGTGCCGTCGCGTCCTCGATGGTCATCCCCCTGGCGCGGTACACGAGCGCGAGCTCGTTCGCGTCGACGTCCAGGTGCGGCAGTGCCGCGCCCGCCGCGGGTGACGGCGACGACGCCTCGAGCAGCTCCCGCTGCGACCGCACGGACACGAATTCCCCAGCGCCCATCGAGAGCGCGCCCGCGAGGAGGCCCGCGAGCCCGGACAGCAGCACGGTGCTCGTCGCCACACCGGAAGCGCCGATGCCGAGCACGAGAGCGAGGTTCGACACCAGCCCGTCGTTCGCACCGAACACCGCGGCACGGAAGGTGCCGGACAGCCGGTTGCGGCCTCTGGTGGCCAGCGCACGCACCACCTCTTCGTGGATCTGCTCGTCGGCCGCCATGGTCACGGTGGCGTCGGCGTCGTGCGCGTACGACGACCTGGCCTCGGCACGCTGGGCGAGCGCCAGCACGAAGACACCGCCGAAGCGGCGGGCGAGGAACCCGAGTGCCCGGGTGCGGAGATCGCCACGCACGGGCGCACCGACGTCGGTGCCGAGGAGCGCGAGCCAGTGCGACTCGTGTCTCTTCTCCGCGCGCGCGAGCGCGAGCAGGATGTCGCGCTCCTCACCGGTACGCCGGCCGGCCAGGTCGCGGTAGACCGCCGCCTCGGCCCGCTCGTCCGCGAGCAGCCTGCGCCACCGCCGGATGTCGGCCCGTGTCCGACGGCGGGCCGGGTGCAGCTCCTGCGCCCGCTCGGCGGGCGTGGGCGTGCGGCGGGACGAGCGTCGGGCCGGGTCGGACGGCGAGTCGGCGGATGGCTGAGGCACTACGCCATCATGCCCACGGATCGCGGGCCGTGGGTTTCGTGGCTCCAGGGCTCGGGGTTCGACCTGCCGAACTCTCTGCCGGCCCGGGGCCGAACGTGCCGTTCCCCGGCCTGCCGTACGGATTCACGAGCGGAAGGATGCACAATGGACGCCGTGATCATCGTCAGCACGCACGGGTCGGCCGCACCCGGCGGCGCGATCGGATGGGCGTGGATCAACCACGCGGGTGGCCAGTTCGACTCGGGCGGCGCTGCCCGGGGAAACGACCAGGTAGCCGCGCTCTCCGCGTTGCTGCGCGCGGTCGAGGCCCACCCCGGGGACGAGCCCCTGCTCGTCGAGTCCGGCTCGCAGTACGCCATCCGGTCGGTGTCCGAGTGGTCCGACGGATGGAAGCGCAACGGCTGGCGCTCCCCGTCCGGCGACCCGGTCCCGAATCTCGACCTGGTACAGGGCATCGACGCCGCCGTCACGGAACGTACCGGGCCGGTCCGGTTCCATTGGGTGCGGGGGCACGTGGGCAACCCGTACAACGAGCGGGTCGACCAGCTCGCCGGCTTCGCCGCCGAGGAGTGGGACGCGGGGCGCGGCGGCGTCGGCGAGATGCTGGTGCCCGACGCCGGGATGATCCCCGACGCCGAGCTGCGCGGCAGCGTCCTCGTCGCCGGACCACGGGAGCCCGAGGCTCCCAAGCCGTCCCCGGCACCGGCGGTAGCCGGCGCGACGTGGGAGTCGGGCACCCTCTTCTGATCGGCTGACAAAGGCCTGCGGCCCTGACGCGGCGTACCTGGTACGCCGGGTCAGGGCCGCAGGCCTCGTTCTGGGACGCCTCAGCGGCCGACGAGGAGCAGATCCTCCGTGGCGTCGCGACCGGCGGTGACCGGGTCGTCGTCGACGTCGTCGTCCCCCGTCGCGGCCGCCCGCACGAAGAGCGGGACGGGCGGCGCCGTGCGGGCGCTGAACTCGAGCCGGTCGGCGACGGCACGAGCGTGCTGCGCCATCTCGTGCGCGATGGTGATGCTCTCGCCCAGGTAGGCGCTCGGGTCGATCAGGCGACGGATCTCGTCGCGGTCGAAGTACGCACTGACCGTCGTGTTCCGCACCAGCAGGTCGAGGAACTGCGCGTCGCCGACCGCCGACTCCTGCGCCACCTCGTACACGACCTCGTGCGCTTTCTGCCGGCCGATGCGCTCCCCTAGCTCCATCATGAGCGACTCCGAACCGATGAGCCCCTCGCTCAGCGCGAGGTTGGCGCGCATGCGCTGCTCGTCCAGCTCGAGACCGTCGAGGATGACGTCGAGCCGGGTCAGGATGTCGCCGCCGAGCACGGTGGCGCGCTTGGCCGTCTCCTCCAGGAGGTCGGTCATGCCCCCGTTGGCCTCGTGGTCGTGCTGCATCGACTCGAGCGCCGGTGCGGCGAGGGCACGGAGCTGAGCGCTCATCGACAGCAGGTCGAGGGCGAGCTGCGGGTTGCGCTTGTGCGGCATGGTCGAGCTGCCGACCGTTCCGTCGGGAATGGGCTCGAACGCCTCGCCGAACTCCGGCTGCATCATCGAGTAGATGTCCTTGCCGATCTTGCCGGCGGTCCCGGCGACCGAGGCGAGGACGAGCACCAGCTCGACGATGCCGTCGTTGATCGCGCGTGACGGCACCGGCATGGTGCCCAGCCCGAGATGCTTGGCGACGCGGCACTCGACCTCACGCCCGGCAGGTCCGAACGACGCGAACGTACCGACGGCGCCGCCCATGAGGACCCGGAACAGCCGGTCCTCGAGGCGCTCCAGCCGGTCGGTGTGGGCCGTCAGCTCGTCGATCCAGACCGCCACCTTGAACCCGAACGTGACCGGCACCGCGTGCTGGCTGTGCGTGCGGCCGGCCATCGGCACGGCCGCGGAAGCGTCCGCCAGCTTGGACATGCCGCGCAGCACCTTGGCTAGGAGGTCCTTGACGGCACGGTGCGCGTCCCGCAGCACGAGCACGTCGGCCGTCTGGGTGATGTTCTGCGTCGTGGCGCCCCAGTGCACCCAGCCGCCGTGCTCGCGCCCGACCACCCGCGCGAACTCCTCGATGAGCGGCATCAGGGGGTGGCTCGCCGACACCGTCTCGGCCGCCACCCGCACGAGGTCGAGCTTCTCGATCTGCGCCGCCTGCGCGATGGCCTCGCCTGCCGGCTCCGGGATCAGGCCGACCTCTGCCTCGGCCAGAGCGAGCGCGGCCTCGACGTCGAGCCTCGCCTGGAATCGGTTCTCGACACTGAAGAGGTGCGCGATCCCGGCGTCGGGCACGCGTCCGTCAGTAAAGTGTCGAATCGATTCGCTGTGCATTGCTGGTTCCCCACTCGGTTTTGTCGCCGTACGTGACCGGACGTGTTCTGGCAGACCAGTCCCTGATGCGGGGTAGACCTGCCGGCGAGTTCCTTCTCCACCGTGCACCGGCCGCCGCGGGGCCTTGCCCGCCTGCCTGCCGTGCTGAACGCGCTGTGCCGACTGCTGGAGGCACAGGCCTGCTGTTCCGAATCGTGGAAGAAGCCGCCTCCTCCAGATTAGCGGAACTGTTTCGGGAATGTAACGCGGGTGAGGTCCGTCACAGGGCCTCGCGGCGCCAGGATCGTCCTGACCTGCTGAGCCACACCAGGACACCACGTTCGGGTGAACTTTCGCGGTCCACGTTCCGTCTTGCATCGTGGACGATCCACCCGGGCCTGCTCAGGCCGGCCGGGCGGGTCGCACGCGAGAGCCCGGCCGCACGTGCCGCTTGGGGCGTGCGGCCGGGCTCCGGCCGAGGCACGAGCCGCTCGGGGCGAGTGCCGCGGAATCAGCCCGCAGCGGCTTCGTCCGCCGGGGCTTCGTGTTCCTCGTGCTGGGACACGTAGGTGTCGGCGACGCTCCGATGCAGGAGCGTGGTCCGGCGAGGGTTGGCGATGGAGTGGTACTGGGCGTCGTTGGCGTCCGTCATGATCCTCCTCCGGTGCAGGCGTACGGGCTACGGTGCACGTGGTTCACCGCTGATGTGCGGATCAACCATTTTGGTTGATACCGAGTCGCGCCGTCGACTGAAGCGGCTGTGATATGGGCCTCACCGCCCCGTCAGAACTTTGTCGTGGGCGCGATCGTTGCTGCTACCTGCCCGTGACAGGCGGAGCGGTCGCGCCCACAGCAGGGCGGCGGACGTGGTGGGTCAGGGGGAAGAGCTCGAACCGGGCCGGTGCCAGGCCCCAGAGGCCGCGCGGCGCGAGGAGCACCACGGCCACCGCCACCGCACCCAGCACCACCAGGTACCAGGTGCCGAGCGGCGCGAGAGCCTGCTGGAGCACCCAGTACAGGACCGCCCCGACGATCGGGCCCTCTATGGTCCCGATACCGCCGACCACCACGATGAAGATCATCGCGGCGGTCCAGTTCACGGAGTAGATCGACCCCGGGGTCACGCCCAGCGTGCTCAGTGCGATCAGGGCGCCCGCGAGCGCGGCACCGGCCGACCCGGCGACGTACACGAGGCGGCGTCCGCGGTCCACGGCCACGCCGAGACTGCTCGCGGCGACACGGTCGTCGCGGATCGCCGTGAGCCCGAGTCCCACCCGGGAGCGCATGAGCAGGCACGTCCCGAGCACGACGGCGACCATGAGGGCCAGCGCGAACCAGTAGACGAAGGCCACGCGCTCCACCGGGTCGGTGCCCCGGAACGCGCTGAGGGACAGGCCAGCACCGCCGCCCAGCCCGTCGATCTGCATGGTGACCAGCCGAAACACCTCGGCCACCACCCAGGTCCCTATCGCGAAGTACCCGCCGGCCAGGCGGAACACGAGGTAGCTCGTCGGCAGCGCGATGGCGGCGCCGACCAGGCCGGCAGCGAGGACCGCTGCCCAGGGCGGGGCGCCGACGGCATCGGCGAGCTGGATCAGGGCGTAACCGCCCACGCCGACGTAGGCCTGCTGGCCGACGCTCACCATCCCGCCGTACCCGGCGAGCAGATTCCAGGTGGTACCGAGTATCACGAGGGCGAAGAGCATCACCAGGCTGGACAACGCGCCGAGGGTCACCGCATACGGCACGACGGCGGCGAGCAGCACGACCACGAGCAGCATGGCTCCGCCGCCGGCCCAGGATCCACGGCCGCCCCGCGTGACGGTCGGGGCCGTGGTCGGCGGGGTCGCGGGCGGGGTGGGGCCCGTCATGCCGGCACGCTCCTCGGCATCAGGCCGCCCGGCCGGACCACCAGGACGGCGAGGAAGACGAGGTGCCCGGCGAGCACCCCGGACTGCGGGTCGATCTGCGCGCCGATCGTCTGGGCCAGGCCGAGGACCACGCCACCCGCGAGCGTGCCCCACAGCGAGCCGAGCCCGCCGATGATCACTGCCTCGAACGCGAACAGCAGCACCAGCTCCCCGTAGCCCGGCGAGAACTGTGTGCTCATCCCGACGAACACGCCCGCCAGCGCGAGGGTCGCGAACGCGAGGGCGGTCGCGACGGCGTACATGTGCTTCGGGTCGACGCCCATCATGGCCGCGGCCCCCGCGTCGTCGGCGACGGCACGCATGGCACGGCCTGTCGCGGTGCGCGCCAGGAAGAGCTGGACCAGCGCGATGACCGCCACCGCCACCGCAAGGGTGATCAGCGGCAGCACGCCGACCGAGAGCTCACCGAGGGGCACGCCCGCCGATGCGAGGCCGCCCGTGGGGATCTTGCGGGTGTCCGCGCTGAAGACCTCCTGGAGCAGGTTGGTGAGGGCGACGGCGACGCCGAACGAGACGAGCAGCGGCGCGAGCTCGCCCGCGCTGCGTGAGGCGCTGCGTGAGGCGCTGCGTGAGGTGCTGCGGTCACTCCCGCCCACCTGCGCGAGGGCGGGGTTGAACAGACCGCGCTGCATCGCGTAGCCGAGGGCCGCGAACACCGGGACCACCACCACGACCGCGAGCCAGAGCGGCAGCCCACGCTGCACCAGGACCAGCGAGAGGTACGCGGCCAGTACCGCGAGCACACCGTGCGCCAGGTTGACGATGCGCATCACGCCGAAGATCAGCGACAGGCCGCACGCCAGGAGCGCGTACTGCCCGCCGAGCAGCACGCCCTGCACGCCGGCGTTGAGCCAGTCCATCACGCCTCCGTGGGGTCCGGCCGAGGGCTCCGGGTGATCCCGAAGTAGGCGTCCGCGACGGTGTCCCGGTCGAGGCCGGCAGCCGGCGCCTCCAGCACCGTCCGTCCGCCGAGCAGGCACTGGACGCGGTCCGCCACGCTCAGCGCCTGGTCGAGGTCCTGTTCGACGACGAGCGCGGTGGTGCCCTCCGCCGTGATGCGCCGCACTGCGTCGTAGAGCTGTGCCACCACGGTCGGCGCGAGCCCGAGCGACACCTCGTCGAGCAGCAGCACACGCGGGTTCGCCAGGAGGGCCCTGCCGATCGCCACGGCCTGCTGCTGCCCGCCGGACAGGACGCCGCCTCGCCGGTCCTTCATCTCCGCCACCAGCGGGAACATGTCGTAGACGGCACGCAGGTCCCACGGGCCGTCGCGCTTGGGGAAGCGGCCCATGAGCAGGTTCTCCTCGACGCTGAGCGACCCGAAGATGCGCCGCCCCTCCGGGACGAGCGCGATCCCGCGCCGCACCCGCCGGTGGGCGGGCAGCCGGGTGACGGGCTCGCCGTCGAGCAGCACCTGGCCCGACGCCGGCAGGTGGGTGCCTGCGAGCGCCGCCAGCAGCGTGGACTTGCCCGCGCCGTTGGCGCCGAGCACTGCGAGCGTCTCCCCCTCCGCGAGCGACAGGGCCACGCCGTCGACGGCCGTCAGGTCGCCGTACCGGACCTCCAGGCCGGCCACCTCGAGGACGCTCATCTGGTCTCCCGGGCGGGCGTCGTCGTCGGGTCCGGAGGCGGGTCGGTCGCCGCGTCCGCCGCCGCGTCGACGGTCGAGCCCAGGTAGACCTCGACCACCTCGGGACTGCGGATCACGTCGTGCGGGTCGCCCTGCGCGATCACCTCACCGGCGGCGAGGCACATCAGCCGGTCCACGACGTCGAGCAGGGCGTGCAGCACGTGCTCGATCCAGACGACCGCCACGCCGTCGTCCCGCAGGCGGCGGACCAGGCGCACGACCTGGGGCAGCTCGCTGTCGGTGAGTCCGCCGGCGATCTCGTCCAGCAGGAGCAGCCGCGGACCGGTCGCGAGGGCCCGGGCGACCTCCAGCCGTTTGCGGTCCAGCAGGCGCAGGCTGCCCGACGGCGTGTTGGCCGCCTCGGTCATGCCGGTCACCTCGAGCGCATGCCAGGCGTGGGTGCGAGCGTCGCCCGCCGGTCCGGTCGTGGTGTGCCGCTGACCCGCGAACGACGCCCCGACCAGCACGTTCTCGTACACGGTGAGGCCGCCGAAGGGCCGTGGCACCTGGTACGACCGCGCGATGCCCCGGTCGGCGCGCGCGGCGGCGCCGAGCCGGGTGACGTCCCGGCCGTCGAGCACCACGGTCCCGGCGTCGGCCCGCTGTGTGCCCGCGACGATGTCGAGCAGCGTGGTCTTGCCCGCGCCGTTCGGGCCGACGAGGCCGAGGGCCTCGCCGGCCGCCACCTCGAACGTCACGTCGCGGGCTGTGACCACGTGTCCGAAGCGCTTGGCGATGCCGGACACCCGCAGCAGGGAATCGCTCACCGGAGCGGCTCGACCTCGCCGCCCGTCGGGATCTCCGGGGCGAGCTCGTTGGAGACCACCACGAGCTCGTAGGGGTTCTCCTCCTCGCCCTGACCCTCGTCCAGCCGCCACTGGCCGCCGACCAGCGGCGTCTTCGCCACGTACGGCGGGACGCTGTCGTCGACGCCCCAGGCGATGTCGCCGACCACGGTGGAGACCTCGAGCGTGGACAGCGCCTCGGTGATCGCGTCCGGCTCGGTGGAGCCGGCCTGTTCGACGGCGGCGACCGTGATCTCGAACAGTGCCTCCGCGAAGCCGAGCGGCTGGGTCCACTGCTTACCGGTGTCGGCCTCGTACTGGTCGGCCAGCTCCTGCGCGGTCTGTCCCGTCAGCGAGGATGTGAACGGCGCGGTCGGGTGCCACCACACCTCGGAGGTGAGGCCGTCCCCCGCGTTGCCCAGCGCCTCGACCGCCGACGGGAACAGCAGCGCCTTGCCGATCGTCGCGATCTTGGGCTGATAACCCTGCTGGCCGGCCTGCTGCCAGAACGTGGTGAAGTCCGGCGGGATCGGCACGCCGACCAGGATGTCGTGGCCCTTGAACGCGGAGAGCTGTGCCGAGAAGTCCTGGGTTCCGTTGGGGTACAGCCCGGGGTCGTCGATGGTGACGCCGGTGTCCGCCGTGAGGGCGGGGAAGTTCGCGCTCCACGCCTGGCCGTCCGGGTCGTTCGGGAACAGGCCCGCGGCCTTCTGGTTCGTGTCGACCTGGCTCCACATGTCCGCGTACACCGCGGACACGTCCTCCAGGCCCCAGAACGCGTGATAGCTGTACTGGAGGTCGGCGGGCTCGTCACCCTCCCGGATGGCGAACGGCTGCCACGGCGCGACCGTCGAGATGCACGGCACCGAGTTGGCCTCGCACTGCTCAGAGACCGGGTTGGTGATGTCCGGCGTGGACGAGGTCAGCACCAGGTCGACGCCGTCGCTGTTGATCAGCTCGGCCGCTACCTCGCCGGCGCGCGCCGAGCTGGACTGCGAGTCCTTCGCGATGATCTCGACGGTGTGCTCCACGCCGTCGATGGTCACCGGGTTCCCGGCGAACCACTGCTCCATGGCCTCGATCACGTAGGTGTTGGCCTCGCCGAACGGCGCCGACGGGCCGGTCTCGGTCGACACGAAGCCGATCTTGAGGACGTCGTCGTCCCCACTCCCGCCGACCGTGCCGCCGCCGACCTCGCCGCAGCCCGCGAGGGCTCCGGCCAGTGCCGCCGTCGACGCCCAGGCCACTGCTGCTCGTGCCGTGCGGGACCGTCCGTTGCGAACCATCGTCGTCACTCCAAGTCTGTCGTCGAGCCGGTAGCTGTCAGACCTACGCGTCACCGGAGTGACCTGGAGGTCTGTGACTTTCAGGTGGTGCCGTGACTTTCGGGCGGTGCAGTCAGTCGGCCGGGGCCAGGACGATGTCGAACCTCGTGCGGGACCACGTGGTGCCGACCGCGCGGCCGTCCGGCGTCGGCGTACTCGCCGGCAGCTCCTCGAAGTCCATGACGAGCGACTCCTTGACCCCGAACACGGAGTCGGAGCCGAGCAGCTCGTCGCCGCGCACGAAGATGTGGGTCACCAGTGTCCGCAGACCCGGCGCCGTCACCATGAAGTGCAGGTGCGCGGCGCGCATCGGCGAGCGGCCCGACGCGGCGAGCAGCGCACCCACCGGCCCGTCGTGCGGGATCGGGTACGGCGTCGGCGTGACACCCCAGAACCGGTAGCCGCCGTCGTCGTCCGAGTAGAGGTGCGCGCGGCCGGCGGTGCGCTCGTCGCCGTACTGGACGTCGTAGAAACCGTCCTCGTCCGCCTCCCACACCTCGATCCGCGCTCCCGGCACCGGTCGGCCCGACGTGTCGGTGACCGTGCCCTCGACCCAGCACGGCCGGCCCGTGGCGCCGCCGGCGATGTCGCCGCCGTTGTCGACGTGCGGGGCGTCGTCCACGAAGAACGGGCCGAACACCGTGGCCTCGGTGGCGTTCGCGAGGGCCTCGTTGTTGATCGCGATGGTCTGCATGGAGGCGCCCAGCACGTCCGACAGCAGGATGAACTCCTGCCGCTTGTCGTCGGTGAGGTGCCCGGCGGCGGTGAGGAACTCGATGCCCTGGTGCCACTCGTCCTCGGTGAGGCGCACCTCGCGCAGGAACGCGTGCAGGTGCCGGGTCAGGGACTGCATGACCGTCTTCAGCCGCTCGTCGCCGGCGCCGTCGAACGACGCCGCCACCCGGTCGGTGAGCTCCTGCTCCCGGGCCGTCTGCTCCGGGGCCACCTGCTCGGCCGCGCCGTCCGGGGCCGGCTCAGCCATCGTGCTCGCCCCGGCCGAGCACCGACCGCAGCGCGTCGCCCAGCGCCCCTGCCGGGTCGCCGGGAAGCGTCTGTGCGCGCCACGCCACGTGCGAGTCCGGGCGGACGAGGATCGCGCCCGACTCCTCGACGCCCCGGATCTTCGCCCAGTCGTAGTAGGTGTCGATGACGTCCCTGCCAGGCCCGATGACCACCGCCTCGAGCGGCACACCGACCTCCTCGGCGACCTTCGCCGCCGCGTCGGCCCATGCCTCGCCCGCGATGCCGGTGACCAGGGTGAACTGCCCGTACGGGGCGAGGTCGTGGGTCGAACGCTTGTGACCGGCCGGGTCCGCCACCCACACGTGCGGGAACCGTGCCCCAGGAACCGTGGACTGCTTGTAGTACAGCTCGGGGTCCCGCTCGTCGACCGGCTCGGGCGACCCGTCCGGGACGACGGCGGCCGACTCGTAGAACTGACCCATGTCCACGCCGTGCGCGTTGAACTCGTAGTTCTTCAGGTCCATGGCCTCGACGAGGGCCTTGCGCTTGGCCTCACCTGCCGGGGTGTTCGCCTTGCGCTCGTCGATGGCGGCCTGCATCGCCTCCGGGGTCTGCGCGTCGAGGACGCCGAGCACCTCCATGAACCGGAACTCGCCGCCGGACTTGTTGGCCCGCAGCACTATCTGCTCGGCGATCGGCGCACGCTCGGTCGAGTACGTGTCCAGCAGCGAGGGTGCCGCCTGACCGCCCAGCACAGCGGCGATCTTCCACGCCAGGTTGTACGAGTCCTGGACCGACGTGTTGGAGCCCAGGCCGTTGCTCGGCGGGTGCCGGTGCACGGCGTCGCCGGCGCAGAAGACGCGCCCCTTCTGCAGGTGCGTCGCGTACATCTGGTTGTTACCCCACAGCGAGTAGCCCGTGATCTCGACGTCGAGGTCCTCGACGCCGACGAGCTGGCGCACGATCTCGGCCGCGGCGTCGTCGTCGAGCTGTGGCGGCTCGCCCGCGATGTCGTAGCCCCACACGATGAGCCACTCGTTCCACGGCCGGACCATGCGGACCAGGCCCGCGCCGATGCCGCCGACGTCGGAGCCGGGCTGCAGCACCCAGTACAGGACGGACGGGCGATGGCCCACGAGGTGCGTGAGATCGGCCGTGAACGTGATGTTCATGGAGCCCGCGATGTCCATGGCGCCCTCGAACGGGAGGTCGAGGTCGGCGGCCACCTGGGAGCGGGCGCCGTCGCCGCCGATCAGGTACCTGGACCGGATCGTGTACTCCGTGCCGGTGACCCGGTCGAGCACGCGTGTGCTGACGCCTTCGTCGTCCTGGGTGTGGCTCAGGTACTCCGTGGAGAACCGCGACTGCGTACCGCGCTGGGTGGCGTTCTTGACCAGGATCGGCTCGAGGTAGGTCTGCGGGATGTCCACCGTGAGCGACGGAGAGGCGAGCCGCGCATCCGCCTCGCGCGCCGGGTGCGTCTCCCATGTGAGGATGCGGCCGATCTCCTCGCCCGCGATCGTCGTGCAGAACACGGTGTCGCCCACCAGCTCGTGCGGCGTGGCGTCCGCGAGCACCTGGTCCTCGACGCCCAGGTCCCGGAAGATCTCCATGGTCCGCTGGTTGGTGATGTGCGCGCGGGGTGTGTTCGCGGTCCAGCGGTACTTGGTGATCATGATGTTGCTGATCCCCAGGCTGGACAGGAACAGGGCAGCGGAGGCGCCGGCGGGCCCGGAGCCGATGACCAGCACGTCCGTCTCGACGACGACAGCTGTAGGTGTGGCTGTGGGTGTGGGTGTGGCGCCGGCCGCGTCGCCGGCGGGGCTGCTGGGGAGAGCGGTCTTGGTCTGACCGTCGTCGAACTCGGGCATGCGCACAGCGTTCCGTGCCCGCTGACCTGGGGAAAGAGCAGGCCATGAAAGTCGGCGGAAAGTCTCAAGCAGTGGCGGAGAACGCGTACCGGCGGGCCTCCGACGGCGACATCCCCGCCTGCTCCCGGAAGACGCGCGAGAACTGCGGAGCCGACGAGAACCCGCAGCGCAGACCGATGCTCTCGACACTCTGCTCGGCGTACGACGGCATGCGCAGCATGCGGCCCGCCATCTCGACGCGGCACCGGGCGACGAACCGCGGCACGCTCGTGCCCCGCTCGGCGAACACCCGCGACAGCTGTCGCTCGCTCAGCCCTATGGCATCGGCGATCCGACGCGCGGACAGCGTGGGATCGCGCAGCCACTGCCGCACGTACTGCTCGGCAGCGGCGAAGTGCGCGCCGGCCGCCGGCGCCACGGCCGTCGCCGGCGCCACGGCTACCGCGAGCAGGCCGAGCGCCGCGTCCTCGTCGATCACGCCGTCGCCGTCCGGCCCCACCGCGTGCACGACCAGGGCGGCCAGTGCGGCCGCGTAGCTGCTGGGGCTCGACGACGGTCCCGTACCGCCCCCCGGGCTCCCGAAGTCGATCACCTGCACGGTGCGCGGCATCGTGCCGCCGAGTGAGCGGAACACGTCGTAGGGAACCTTGACCGCCAGCTCTTCCAGGCCCTGGGAGAACCCCCGCAGGAACGGCCGGTCGGCGTCGCACACGAGGAGCTGGCCGGGACGCAGCTTGCGGACGCCGCCGTCGTCGTAGAAGTACGCCTCGCCCCGGAGCGAGAAGTACAGCGCTACCGCTTCCGTGGGACGGCTCCGTACCGTCTGCGCCGTGCGCTCGACGGCGTGCGGGTTGGCCTCGACGTGCGCCAGGTGCAGCCGGTCCAGCTGGAGGTTCGCCTCGGTCGCCTCGAGTATCGACGTGTCGAGCATGCGGCACTGCAGCGCCACCAGGGCATCGGCGTTGTGCTCCTCCCACCGCTCGATCCGCCGCGCTGTGGGCAGGCCTCGCGTGGAGAAGCGGTCGACGGCGCCGTGCGACGCCGGTGTGGCACGGGTCACGCTGCTCAGCGTAGATGTAGCGGTCGGCGCGCACCAGGAATCCGGGTGATCGACCGGCGTGTTGGTCTGGCGTGTTTGGCCAGGTCAGGGAGCTCGGTGACTGGTCCGCCTCTGGCCCCGGGAGTGAGGTGGACCCGATCGGAAGGTGCCAGGTCTGCTGAATTTCGTTCGGCCTGGCCCTGCCTGATTCACCCTGGCTGAACTATTCAGCACAGCCCGGGTATACGGGCTACAGCTGAACACAGTTCAGCCGACCCGGCACCTACTGAAAGAGCCATACGCACCCCGCCGGGGTGTCCGCCCCACGTATGTTCAGCACGCAGACATAGACGTCATGAGGAGACAGGCGATGCCGTTCGACGATGAGGTCAGCGATGACGGAGTGCAGGTGCACGCCTACCGTGCGAGCTGGGCCGCGGAGGGGGCCGCTCTCGCGGGCACGTTGAATGAACTCGTGTCAACGGCAGCAGCGGTCGAGCACATCGGGTCGACGTCCGTTCCCGGCATGGCCGCAAAGGACTGTCTGGACATGATGGTTCTGGTGCACGACCTCAGGGACAGCGGTGCAGCGCAAGCCCTCGGCAGCGCGGGGTATCGCCGACGTCCCGAACCGTGGAACAACGTCGAGCAGGCTTACGGCCGGGACTGGCAGAAGATGGTCTTCGCGCCGCCGGTTGGCGCTCGAACCATGAATCTGCATGTACGAGTCACGCCGAGCGGTCCCGAGCGCCTTTCCCTGCTGTTCCGTGACCACCTTCGCGCACGCCCCGACCGTGCAGCCGAATGGGCGCTGTTCAAGATGAGGGCGGCGGAGAGCGCAGCTGACCTGGCGGCCTACGGACAGCTCAAGGCCCCGGCGTGGCGACTGCTGATGCAGCTGGCCGAGGCGTGGGCAACGGAGACCGAGTGGGTTCCGCGCGGCTAGTCGGTACCCGGCCGAGTGTCCATGGCGTCCGGGCGGGGTGCGGGCGACCGCCAGGCGCGGGATGCTCCACCTATGCCTGAGGAGACGATGCACACGACCCAGCCCGGCTCACCCGCCGAATCACAGACCGACCAGCACACCGAGTCACCGCCGACAGTCCTGAAGCCCTCGCGCGACCCGCAGCTCGTGCTCCTGCGGCACGGCCAGACCGAGTGGAGCGCGAGCGGGCAGCACACGGGACGCACCGACCTTCCGCTCACGCCGGCGGGCGAGAAACAGGCGAGGGTCGCGGGGGCAGCCCTTTCCGACTATGAGTTCGAGGCCGTCTACACGTCCCCGCTGCTGCGGGCCCGGCGGTCGGCGGAGCTGGCGGGCTACCCCGACGCCGTCGTCGACGAGGACCTCGCCGAGTGGGACTACGGACCCGTGGACGGCCGCACCTCGGCCGACGTCTCCGAGGAGCTCGGGCGGGAGTTCCTCATCTTCGACGACGGTGTGCGCATCTTGCCGCCGTCGGCGGAGCACGGCGACGGGCGGGCCGGCGAGACCCTGGACGAGGTCGCCGTGCGGGCGGCGCGGATGGTGGCCCGGGCGGAGGTAACGCTCGCGGGCCGGACCGGGTCGGACGGTGGCGGGAACGTGCTGCTCGTCGCGCACGGCCACCTGCTGCGGGTGCTCGTCACCGTGTGGCTCGGCGCCGACCCGCGGCTCGGCTCCCGGTTCGAGCTGGGTACCGCCGCCGTCTGCCTGCTGGGCTACGGACACAACCTGCGCACGATCGAGGGATGGAACCTGGCCGCGCAGTAGATCCCCGGTCGCGCAGTAAGGCAGTATTCGCGGAATGAGGGAAGAGCACCTCGCCGACGGCGAGACCATCGTGATGCAGCTGCGCACCCACCCGAAGAAGGTCGTCAAGCCGATCCTGGTGCTCGTGCTGCTGCTGGTGGTCCTCGCCGCACTGTGGATAGTGCCGCTGCCCGTCGACGGGATAGTGCTCTGGTTCGCGACGCTCGTGCTGGTGGTGCTCGGCCTGGCCGCGGCGGCGGGACCGTTCCTGCGCTGGCGCACCACGCGCTACATCATCACCAACCAGCGCGTCGCGCTGCGCACCGGCATCCTGACACAGACCGGCCGGGACATCCCGCTCTACCGGATCAACAACGTCACCTTCGAGAAGCAGCTCAGCGACCGCTTCTTCGGGTGCGGCACCCTCGTGATCTCCGACGGCACCGACCAGCCGGGCATGGTGCTCGACGACGTGCCCGACGTCGAGGCGGTCCAGCGTGCCCTGCAGGACCTGGTGCGTCAGGGCAAGCAGCTCAGCGACGACTGAGCTCCGTCCGAGGCGAACTGCGCGGGCGGTCCGGACGAGCGGGCTCCAGGACGGCGGCGAGGTCCGCGCCCGCCCGCAGCAGGGCGACGGTCCGGGCGGCGATCTGATCGAGTCGCGCACCGAGGATCCGCTCGGCCTCGGCGACCCCCTCGGCGGCCCCGTCGACCCGGCGCAGCGTCGACACGACCTCGCGTACGGCCGGGATGCCGTACCCGCTGCCGCGCAGGGCGGCGACGATGCGTGCCTCCCCGATCGCCCCGGCCCCGTACTGGCGGGCACGCAGGGTGGTCACCCGCTCCGGGACGGCGAGCCCCTCCTGCTCCCAGAACCGGAGCGTGGAGGTACGCACGCCGAGGGCTGCGGCGAGCTCCGTGATGGTCATGGTGTCGGCGGCCGCGTCGGCCGGCTCGTCGGGTGCGGTCTCGCCCTGGATCACCCGCAGCGCATGCTGTGCCCGGAGCGCCTCGTCGCGCTCGCGCGCGAGCTCCACGTGCACGGCGCCGATCGAGGCGGCGGCGTCGGCGAGGCGCGTCGTCCGGGGCGCCGGCCCGTCCTTCCCGTCGTACCGGCCCCCGGCGAACAGGTCGGTCAGCAGACGCCGCGCGACCACCGGCCCGGCCGCGCTCGCGAGACCTCGGTACGCGCGCAGCGCCTGGACGTGACTCGCCCGATAGGCGCGGTAGCCGTTGGCCGCGCGATCGGCGGGCGGGATCACGCCCAGCCGCTCCAGGTCGCGGACCTGCTGGACGGAGTACCCGGACTCCCGCGCGACGTCGGCCGTGCGGAACTGCCGGCTCTCTTGTGTCATTCGCTCAACCCCACACAAGCACTTGAAGGTGATGCTTGAACCATGAGCACCGACCTGAGTATCGACCAGATCATCGCCGCCGTGCAGCACCTCGAGGGATCGCTCGTCGTGGCGCCCGTCGTCGGCGACGCCGACTTTCCGGAGCTGGCCTGGGGCGATGCGTTCTTCTACTACGCGCCGGACGGCGTGCTGCCACGGACCGTGCAGCCCTACGGGACCATCGTCACCAAGAACTACCCGGATGACACGGCCTCGGACCTCGACCCTGCCGAACGCTGGCGCGTGAATATCCACGTCGGCCGCGGGACGTTCCGGGAGCTCACCGAGCACGACGCCGCCGGGCGCGGTGCCGAGGCCCAGGCCAGCGTCACTGTGGACCTCGCGGCCGCCGACGTCGTGCTGCCGCACCCGGTCTACGGGGCCGCCGGCTGGATCGCCGTCGTGAACCCCGGGCCAAGGACCGCAGACACGGTCCTGCGCCTCCTGCACGACGCCCACGACGCCGCGCGCGCCAGGTTCGACCGTCGGCGCTGAGGCGAGAACGGGGTTGTGTCCACGACGTCCGCCCGGACGAACACATGCCCGTTCTCGACGGGCCTGCTCCTGGGACAGTCAGACGACAGCCTGCTCGCTGCGGCAGAGCATGGTGGCGCTCAGGCGGATCTCACCGATCGCGTGCGCGTCCAGCAGACGGCGGGCCAGCTTCTCGAGCCTGTTCGGGTCGGTCGGGCGCGGCTCGTCGGCGCCAGGACCCACGGGGGCGACGCCGTAGCGCGCGCCGAACCATTCCGCGATGGTGACCCCGTGCACCGGCGTCTGCACGAGCTCGACGGTGTCGCCGGCGCCGATCTCGCCGTTCTCGATCACGCGCAGGTAGGCACCCGTGCGGTTCGCCTGCGTGAACCGGCGCACCCAGCGCTGCTCGCCGAGCCGGCGGCCGAACGTCTGGCAGGGCACGCGTGGCTGCGTCACCTCGAGCAGCGTCGAGCCGATCCGCCAGCGCTCGCCGATCACCGCACCGTTCACGTCCAGTCCGCGAACGCGGAGGTTCTCGCCGAACAGGCCGGGCGGGACGGGGCGGTCCAGCTCGGCCGACCAGAAGTCGGCGTCCTCCTGCGCGTAGGCGTAGACCGCCTGGTCGGGGCCGCCGTGGTCCTTACGGTCCGCCTGGATGTCCGCGTACAGCCCGAGGGGCCGGACCTTGACGCGCCCCTCGACGGGGCGCTTGTCGATCGCGGTGACTCCTACGGTGCCGGCGTCGGGAAGCAGGACGTGGACGCGACAGACCGCGAGGAGTTCAGCCATGCGCACATGCTCTCATCCGCGCGAGCGCGGTCCTCAGACCCGACCGGCCTTCTCACCCCTACGCCATGGAGTCCTACGCGGTTCAGTACGTGGATCCTGCGAGCCTGCCCCCGGGAAGGTCCGCGAGCATACGCAGAACCAGACCACGGTCCGCGGCCGAGATGCACGCCACCGTCCGTTCGTCGGGATCGAGATCCCGCAGGAACGCGTAGCCGTCAACCAGGGCGCCAGCGAGCTCGTCGAGGTCTGGGGCGGGTACCGAGAGCTGGCCGATGTCCTCCTGGTCGAACTCTGCCGCAGGACGGAGGCGCAGCCACGCTTCGGGGTCGAACGCGCTGCTGTCGTGTCCCGGCTTCCAGTGCGCTCCTTTGGCTCTGACGCCGTGCTTGTCGACCCAGATCTTCAGAACTGCCAGCCGGCGGACGAGGTCAGTGTCGAGGCCGCCGTCGTCGCGGTAGTGACGCCATAACCACACCAGGTCGTATACGTCTCGCGCGGTAGTCGTCCGGTTGAGGCGAGCGATCTTCTCCGCGACGTTCTCCTCAAGTCGAACGGTCGTGATCTGGGATACGGAGAAGTCGAGGTCAGGGAGAAGCGTCCCTCGTTCCCGGCGTAGAGCTTGCGCAAGGCTGTGCCCCCCTTGAACGCAAGCTCCGCCAGCAGACCGACGTCGTCCAGATGCCGCAGCAGCAGGTCCTGAGCGATGTCGATGATCGCGGCGTCTCGCCCCTGTGCGGACGCAGCGTGCCGGACCACACGGGCCGGGGTGATGTTGACGTCGTAGGTGATCATGTCGGCGTGACCTCTGTGAGGCCCGCGGGATCGACTTGCAAGAGCGCGTCCAGGACACGCCAGGAGGGATCGTGCCGACGCACCTTGGCTGCCCGCGGACCAAAGCGCACAGGCCCGCTGACATCAGCGCGCAAGGGCTCGGCGAGGTCGGGTCGCAGACCGGACATGAGATAGCCGGTGCGCACGCGCACCGCGGTTGGACGATCACGCAGTTCAAGATCCAGCCGTTCCGCGGAGAGGTCTGCTGCGAGATCCGGAAGCCATTCCAGTACCGCAGACCACGATCGCACCGTCGTGGGGACACTTGCCAGGTGCACCACGATGCTCTCCGAACGGTGCGTCGGGGCACCCTTCGCGCTGACCGTGTCCAGGCTTGGGCCATAGGTAGTCACATTGGTATTCGCAGCAAGCGACTGCGGTACCCGTGTGTGGGGAGGCACCGCGACGTCCAGGCGAGCCGGGACTCGGTCTGCGTATCCGAGCGCCCAAGCCGCTGTGTTCAGGGAAAGGGCCGCCGGAAGACCAGGTCGGGCTGCGAGCGCCGCCTGGAGAGGCAGTGTGGGTTCGCCGTGACCGTACGGGCCGGCGTGGGCGCCGGGCGCGAACTCCCAGACCCCTTTGGTCCCAGTGCTGAGCAGCCAGCCGCGTTCCCGGAGACGTGCCGCGACCACCTTGGAGGCAGTGCCGAGGCGGTGGCGCGCGACAATCTCAGCGAGCATCTCAGCCGTGACCACCTTCGGCTGATCGAGCTCAAGATCTTCGACGATCGACGCGAGGGACGGCGGTAGCGAACGCGCGAGTGGCATGGGACCTATCCAGGTATCTGATTCGGCAACCAAGGCGTTTGGCTGCCACTATCGTCCCACCGGATCGGCGCAGTGGCAATCCGGCCGCGCTGGTATCCGATGTGGATACCAGCGTGGCCGGGTACCACTTCAGGCAACCGCTCACTTGCCCTTCGGCAGCGGCAGCGGCTCCATCCACTGGTCGTTCGCGGTGAGATCGATACCGAACTCCCCCGCGAACCGCATGCGCGTGCCGGTCAGCACGCCGTCGGCCGACTCGTCGAGGTCGTAGACCCGGGCGCCGCGCAGCCGGTTCCGTTCCGCCCCCGACAGGCCGTAGGTGCCGAACCCGGTGTTCCCCGCGTACCCGAGCAGCACGCCGTAGTAGTCGCCCGAGTAGGTGTTCACGTGGTCGTGACCGCAGAACACGCCGCGCACGTCGCCGCGGTGCTGGATCGCCGAGAACATGCCCGAGTTGAACGGTCCGGGGCACTCGTCCTCGTTCCGCTCGCCCTCGATGCGGTGCCGGGCCTTGCCGCGCTCGTGGTCGGCGTCGGTACGCCCGTCAACCGAGCCGAACCACATGAACCGGTACTCCCACAGGGGGATATGGATGAACATGAGGGCCGGGACGACGTGCCCTGCCCGGCGCTCGACCTGCACCGACGTGTCGTAGTACCACTTGACCTGGTCCATGCGCAGCCAGTCCCAGGTGGGGTAGCCCTCGAAGTCCTGGCCGGCCAGCTCCTCGGGGGCGTACCGCCCGGAGTCGAGCAGCCAGAGGTTGAACGCCGGCCGGCCGTTCGTGCCGTCGATCAGCAGGTTCGAGTTGCCCTGCCCGGTGACCCCGCGCGCCGTCGGGCCGTTCACGTTGTAGCGGTAGGACCGGTAGAAGGCCAGCATGTCGGCCTCGTCGAGGCCGCTGTCGGGCGTCGAGTCCTCGTCGTGGTTGCCGAAGGTGATGGCCCACGGCACCGCCCGCTCCTCCATCGGCTGCACCACGTTGTTCATCGCCTGGCGCATCTCGAGCGGGGTGTCGCAGCCGCCGGTGATGTTGTCGCCGTTGAGGATCACGAGGTCGGGGCGCTCGTCGTCGAGCACTGCCCGCATCAGCTCGAGGGTGCGGCGGTCGACCTTCTCGTCGTCCTGCGTGTCATTGAACTGGACGATCTTGAACTTCCCGTCCCGCCCGAACCGCAGCGAGCGCTGCGGGTGCCGCGTGAGCTGGGCGGCCCCGGCCGGAGCAGCGGCCGCCACCGTCGCTGCACCTGCCGCGCCGAGGCTGCTCAGGGACAGGAACGTCCGGCGGTCGACGCCGGACACGGCGCTCTCTGCCGGGTCGCCTCCGGCCGGGTTGGTCTCGCTCGGCAGGTCGCCGGCTGTCTTCTCACTCATGCCGACGACGATCGGAGGCCCGGCTGGCGACAGCCCGACCGGAGGATGGCCCTCCGATGACGGTCTGCTGAACGACTACCGCTGCGTTCGAGAACGGGGTTGTGTCTCAAGCGTGCGCCCGGACGAGCACAAGCCCGTTCTCAACGGACCCGGCCATCGACCGCGGGGCCCCCGGTGGCGGGGCGTTAGGGTCGGGGGGTCATGGTGAGGATCGCGTCGCGTGTGCGGGGGCTCGGAGCGCTGACCACTGTCGTACTCGTGGTCACGCTGGCGATCGCGATCTCCTCGGCACATTCGCTCCTTGTCGAGAGGTCACCCGCAGCGGCAGTGGTCGACCTCCTGATCGCCGCTTCCGTCCTGGCGAGCGCTCGGCTGCGCAGGACCGCGTTGATGCTGGCTGTCGCGGCTTTCGCCGGGCAGCTTCTCCTGGGGACCGACTTCACCGTGACGATGGTGGGGCTGAGCGTCGTCTATCTCTCCGTCGGGCGGAACGGCGACAGAGCGCAGCGCGCCCTCGGTGGAGCGTCCGTGGTCCTACACGACCCCCTTGCCTCGAGCGGTGCTCGAGGCCCGGCACGTGCATCGCTCCTACGGGACCGGGCCCGCGGCGCTGACCGATGTCAGTGCCGACTTCCACGCGGGCCGCCTTACTGCCGTGATGGGCCCGAGCGGGTCCGGGAAGTCCACCCTGTTGCACCTGCTGTCGGGGCTCGACGACGCGGACCGTGGAGAGATCCGCCTCGGCGGGACAGCGATCCACGACCTCGACGAGGATGCCCGCGCCGAGCTGCGTCACCAGCGGATGGGCTTCGTCTTCCAGGGCTTCAACCTCCTGCCCGGGCTGACCGGTCTGGAGAACATCAGGCTTCCGCTCCGTCTCGGCCGGTGTCCGGTCACCGCCGATCCGCACTGGGAGACGCACCTGATCGATCTCCTGGACATCGCCGATGCGCTGGACCGTTCACCGACGCAGCTCTCGGGCGGCCAGCAGCAGCGGATCGCCATCGCCCGTGCACTGCTGCACCGGCCGGACGTCGTCTTTGCCGACGAGCCGACCGGGAGCCTGGATGTGGCCACGGGCCGGAACGTGCTCACGCTGTTCTCCTCGCTGGTGCGAGAGCACGGCATCTGCATGGTGATGGTCACGCACGACCCCGTCGCGGCGAGCATGTGCGACCGGATCCTGGTCCTGCGCGACGGGGAGATCGAGCACGACCTCGCCACGACGGCACCAGAAGAGCTCGCGCGGCTTCTCATCGGGCACGTGACCGCATGAGGGCACGACCGGCCGGTCAGCGCGCGACGGGTGCCGCGATGCTGATCTCGGTCACGGGAACCGTGATGACGACCGTCGTCCCGGGCATCCAGGCAGACGTCGCCCAGAAGGTCGCCGAGACCCTCTTCGGCGGCATCCCACTGGTGCAGCTGATTCTCCAGCTGCTGGCCTGGGCCTTCCTCGCCATCGCAGTCGCCACGGCGACCTCGACCGCGACGAACTCGTTCCGGATCGTGCTCGACGCGCGCCTCGAAGAGATCGCGCTACGGCGCGTGCTCGGCTCGTCAGCTACGCGAGAACGCCGGCGGCTGACGCGGTTGAGCAGCAGGATCGGCGTCATCGGTGCTCTGCTCGGCATGGCCCTCGGCACGCTGATCCTGCTCGCTGTCGCCCCGGGCGTGGTCACCGAGCCCTTCACGGTCCTGTCGATCGTGGTCGGTGCGACGGCGATGGCTCTGGCCACGGTGACCGCTGCAGGCCGAGCCGCACGGGAGGTACTGAGCACGACGGCCATCACAGGCCTACGCCTGACCCGGGTCGACGAAGCCGAGCGGGCGCCGCACGCACGGAACGAGGCCGGGCGAGCCCTGTTCGTCGGCGGGCTGGTCATCGTCCTCGGCAGCGTCGTCGCCAGCCTCTTCAGCCCGTTCGCGATCCTGGTCGGGGCGTTCGGTGGCGTCGCCATGATGTTCGGCGCTCTCTCCGTCATGGATGTCCTGCTGCCCGCGGTGCTGACGTTCATCGCCCGCCGCGGCATCGTGCACGGAGCCGCGGGTGTTGCGATCCAGTCCCTCAGGACGCGCTCAGCCGGGGCGGCACGCGGGGCGACCGGTGTCTTCACCAGCACGGCGGCGGTCACCACGTTCATCGTCGCTCTTGCGACGCTCACGGGCTCGCTCGAGGACTCCTACGCGGGAACGTCCCACGAGGACGCGGCGGTCCGCGTGCTGCACGAGGTCACGACGCAGTTCGGGCTCGCGACCTCGCTGCTCGTGGTGCTCTGCGGCATCGGGCTCTACACGTCCATCACCCACTCGATCCGGCAACGCACGAGGGAGATCGCGACCATCCGCGTACTCGGCCAGCGTCCCGACGACACCCGCAGGATGCTGCTGGTGGAGGCCAGTGTCCTCACCGCCGTCGCGGCAGTTCCCGGGCTCGCGCTGGGAGCCTTCACCGGCTGGGCCGGTGCACAGGACGTCCTGGGCACCGTAGGCGAGCTCGGGCTGCTCGTTCCCGTGCTGCCATGGCCCTACCTCCTTGCCTGCGCTGTCGGCGCGGGTCTGCTCGTCCTCGTGTCGATGCGGTCCGCAGCGCGGTTCGTCATCGAGCCCCCTCCCGTACGCGCCCTCGCCACCGCCTGACTGCCCGTCCGCAATCACGCCCGCGCCCGCCGCAGTGCCGGTGTCCGGCGTGGCCACGAACAACCCCTCGATGATCAACCAGACAAGGAATCCTCTATGTCCACGTCCCAGTCCCCTGCTGTCCCCCGACGTCGTACCCGCACCTGGGTGGTCTTCTCCGTCATCGTGGCGATCGGCCTCCTGATCGCAGCCACGCCACCGGTCATCGAGCAGATCGCGGGGCGCAGCATCGGCGCTCTCGTGAACGAGTCACAGGGCAACAGCACGTTCGGCCGCTACGACAGCGCAGCCGAGCTCCCCGAGGACGTCGCGCCGTCGTGGCTGCCTCGCGACGCACGCGACATCCAGGTCGTGGGCGCCGGGCCGAACTCCGGAGTACGTGGGGTGCGGATCGACGCCGGCGTCGCCTCGGCGTCGACACCGTCCGCATGTGTTCCCGCCACGACCCGGACCATCCCCTGGGACGGCGGCGGCGACTGGCCCGACCTCAGCTCCGCAGAGACATACACGTGCGACCCGTCCTGGACCCTGGCCGTCATCGGAGGCCACTGGTACCTCTGGAGCTGAACGGCGGCCGGGGCAGGGCGTGGGACCCTCGTCAGCTGTGTCGCCTGACGGACTGCCGGACGATCGCGTAGACCGTGAGGATCACGACGACGAGTCCGGCGGTCGCGGCGATCTGTGACCGGGCGGCGGTGTCGGACAGCATGAGGCCCACCACTGCCAGGAGCGCCGCCAGCGTGGCCCACGAGAGCCACGGGTAACCCCAGGCGCGCAGGCGCAGGGTCTCACCGCGTTCCGCGGCCGCGGCCTCCAGCTGCGGCCGCAGCCGCAGCTGCGAGACGACGATCAGCAGCCACACCACGAGCAGCGCAGAGCCGACGGCGTTGAGCAGCACCCCGAGCAGCGACTCGGGCAGCAGGTAGTTCAGCAGCACGGCGACGACGCCGAAGAACACCGAGACCAGCACCGCCACCCACGGCACGTCGCGGCGCGAGACCCGGGTCGCGACCGCCGGCGCGTCACCGCGGCCGCCGAGCGAGAACAGCATGCGCGACGTCGCGTAGACGTTGGCGTTGAAGGCGCTCAGCAGCGCGAGCACCACGACGACCTCCATGAGCCGGGCCGCGCCGTCGAACCCCGCCATCTGCAGCACGGACACGAACGGCGACTCGAGGCGGGCGGCGTCGGTCCAGGGGATCAGCGCGACCATGATGGCAACGGAGCCCACGTAGAAGAGCAGGATGCGCCAGAGGATGGTGCGGGTGGCCGTGGCCACCGCCGACCGCGGGTCGCGGGCCTCGGCCGCCGCGATCGTGACGATCTCGATGCCACCGAAGGCGAACACGACGGTGAGCAGGCCGGCGGCGATCCCGGGCAGGCCGGCCGGCGCGAAGCCGCCGTTCGCCGCCCAGTCCCCCAGGACGCTCCCGGTCACCGGCACGACGCCGATCACGATGAAGAGGCCCAGCACCAGGAACCCGACGATCGCCGCGATCTTGATGGTCGCGAACCAGAACTCGGCCTCGCCGAACTGCCGGACGCCCACCAGGTTGATCGCACCGAACACCGCGACGATGACCGCGGCGACCGCCCACTGCGGCACCGCGGGCCACCAGCCGTGCACGATCCCGGCCACGCCGGTCACCTCGACGCCGAGCACCATGACGATGGTGAACCAGTAGAGCCAGCCCAGCAGGAACCCGGCCCAGCGCCCCAGCGCGGCCTCCGCGTAGACGGAGAAGGAGCCGCTGGACGGCAGCGCCGAGGCCATCTCCGCGAGCATCCGCATGACGAGCACCACTATCGCGCCGGCTATCGCGTAGCTGAGGAGGACGGCGGGCCCGGCCGCCGCGATGCCCAGGCCGGAGCCCAGGAACAACCCCGCCCCGATGGCGGAGCCCAGGCCCATCATCGTCAGGTGACGGGGGCGTAGTCCGTGGGCCAGCTTCTGGCTCTGGTCGTCGGTGGTGCTCACGACCGACCACGGTAACCCGAGCCGCCGGCTGCCGGACCACAGCGGATGTGAGTGCGGCACCTCCGGTGAGAGAATCTGGCACGTGACCGAATCCGCGCACACCCCCGGCCACGCTGGTGAAGACCACACCGTGGAGGACGCCGACTACGGCCTCGAGACACCGCTGACCGGGCACCCCGAGCCGCTGCCGCACGTCGTCGTCGTAGGCGGCGGGTTCGCCGGCATGGCCGTCGTGAAGGCGCTGCGGAACGCGCCGGTGCGCATCACGCTGATCGACCGTCGCGTCTACAACACCTTCCAGCCGCTGCTCTACCAGGTGGCGACGGGCGGGCTGAACCCCGGTGACGTCACCTACTTCCTGCGTGGCCTGCGCCTGCGCCAGAAGAACGTGCACGTGGTGCACGAGCACCTCGTCGAGGCGGACCACCAGGCGAAGAAGATCCGACTGCTCAACGACCACTGGGTCAGCTACGACTACCTCGTGGTGACCGCGGGCGTGACCACGAACTTCTTCGGGACGCCCGGCGCCAAGGAGCACGCGTTCCCGATGTACTCGCGGTCGCAGGCCATGCGCATCCGCGACAACCTCTTCATCCGCCTGGAGAAGGCCGCCAAGTCGAAGCGGGTCGACGACGGCCTCCGCGTCGTCGTCGTGGGTGGTGGCGCGACCGGCGTCGAGGTCGCGGGTGCGCTCGCCGAGCTGCGGACCGCCGGCCTTGCGCCCGCCTACCCGGAGATCCACGGCGACGCGTTCGAGGTCAAGGTGGTGCAGCGCGGCGGCGAGATCCTCAAGGCGTTCGCGCCCGAGCTACGGACCTACGCCGCCAAGGAGCTGTCCCGGCGCGGGGTCTCGCTGCACCTGGGTGCCGGCGTCGCCGCCGTCGAGCGCGATGCGGTGGTGCTCGCCGACGGTACGCGCATCCACGCCGACCTGACCGTCTGGTCCGCGGGGGTGCACCCGCACGAGGAGGTCTCCGGGTGGGGCCTGCCGCAGGACGAGGGCGGTCGCATCAGGACCGGCGAGGACATGCAGGTCGAGGGGTTGCCGGGCGTCTTCGCGGCGGGTGACGTCGCGGTCTCGCCGTCGGGCCTCCCGCAGCTGGCCCAGCCCGCCATCCAGGGCGGCACCGTGGTCGGCAGGAACATCCAGGCACTGCTCGACGGCCGGCCCCTGCAGGAGCTGCGCTACGTCGACAAGGGCACGATGGCGGTGATCGGCCGTCGGGCCGCGATCGCCGAGATCAACCTGCCCGGCGGCAAGCCGCTGCGGATCACCAAGGGCCTGGCCTGGCTGGTCTGGCTGTTCGTGCACATCATGTCGCTGGTCGGCCCCCGCAACCGCGTCACGACGCTCGCCGGCCTGGTCACGCGCTACGGGTTCCCGTTCCACCGCAGGCCCATCCCGATCGTCGGCGACGTCCCCACGGTCCGCCCGCCCAAACCAGGGGCCTGAGGCCCGGCGCCGGGACGGCCGACCGCACGGGCACGCAGGCACGATGTTTGCTTGCACCTTGCATCGACGGATGTAAACATAGAGACATGTCGATACAGGGCCCGGATTCCGGACGAGCCTCCGCCGAGGCGCACGCGATCGGCGCCGACGCCGCCACCGATCTCGCGGCGACGCTCAAGGCGATCGCCGACCCGCTCCGGCTCCGCATGCTGTCGGCGATCGCCACCTCACCCACCGGCGAGACGACGGCGGGTGAGCTCGCGACCCTCACCGCCGTCTCGCAGCCCACCGTGTCCCACCATCTCAAGGTGCTGCGCGACGTCGGCCTGCTCACGTCGGACCGGCGCGGCACCTGGGTCTGGTACCGCATAGCCCCCGCCTACCGGGGTGCGGTCACCACGCTGCTCGACCGGTTCGCCCCCGCGGCCGTCGACGTGCACGCGGGAGGCACGCCGACGGGAACCGCGCACGGCGAGGTCGCCGAGCTCGGCAACGTGGACCCTGCCCTGGACCGGGTCGCCGCCTCGCTCGCCGAGCGCTTCACCGGGACGCCCGAACGCGAGTGCTACCGCGTGGTCCGGGAGTCCTACACGGCGCTCGCCCGTCGCGGCGGGAACGCGGCGCACCTCGTCCCGCTCACCGAGCACTTCGCGCGACAGCGCATCGTAGACGCCGAGCGGACGCAGCCGACGGGCGCCGAGCGCAAGCCGCAGGTGCTCTTCGTGTGCGTCGCCAACGCCGGGCGCTCGCAGCTGGCCGCTGCCCTCATGGAGCACTACGCCGGCGACCGGGTGGTGGTCCGGTCGGCGGGCTCGGCTCCGGCGAGCGACGTGCACGCGGCCGTACGCAGCATCCTCGGCGAGCTCACCGCCACCGCCGTCGACGACGAGGTCACGCGCTTCTACCCCAAGCCCCTCACCGACGACGCCGTCCGCGCCGCCGACGTCGTGGTGACCATGGGCTGCGGCGACGCCTGCCCGGTGCTGCCCGGCAAGCGGTACGAGAACTGGATCGTCGGGGACCCCGCGCTCGCCTCGCCTGCCGGAGTAGCCGCCATCCGTGACGAGCTGGACCGGCGGGTGCGCGGCCTGCTCGCTGCGCTGCTGCCGGCCGAGGACGCCCTGACCCCGGGAGGAGCCCGATGAACACCCTGCGCATCTTCCTGAACAGACGCCACGAAACCCCACTGGAGAGAGCCCATGTCCGAGACCTCGACGCCGACCAAGCCGTCCGCCCTGTTCGTCTGCGTGCACAACGCGGGCCGCTCCCAGATGGCCGCCGGCTTTCTCCGGGCGCTGTCCGACGGAGCCGTCGACGTGCGCTCCGCCGGGTCCATGCCCGCGGAGCAGATCAATCCCGTCGCCGTGCAGGCCATGCTCGAGGTGGGCATCGACATCCGCGGCGAGAAGCCCAAGGTGCTGCGGCCCGAGACGGTCGAGGCCTCGGACGCCGTCATCACCATGGGCTGCGGTGACGCCTGCCCGTACTACCCCGGCAAGAACTACCAGGACTGGGAGCTCGACGACCCGGCGGGCCAGGGCATCGACGCGATCCGCCCGATCCGTGACGAGATCGAGCGGCGCGTGCGCGGCCTGCTCGCAGAGCTCGGCGTCGAGCCGGTGGCATGAGCGCTCCGGCGAGCGTGCGGGGAGGAGCGCCGGAGAACCCGGTCCGGGGCACGCCGGGCGCGGTGGAGGGTGCGGTGGTCGGCGGGGTGGTCGGTGCGGTGGTCGGTGCGGTGGTCGAACCCTCGGCGAGCGAGGTGGCGGGTGCGGCGGCAGGTGAGCGCGCCGGCCTGTGGCGCCGGGCCCTCGCCGAGTTCGTCGGGACCGGGCTGCTGGTCGCCGTGGTGGTCGGGAGCGGGATCGCGGCCGCGAACCTGTCCCCCGACGACGTCGGGCTGCAGCTGCTGGAGAACTCGCTGGCCACGACGCTGGGGCTAGCCGTGCTGATCGCCGTGCTCGGGCCGGTGAGCGGCGCGCACCTCAACCCGGTGGTCACGCTCGTCGACCTGCTTCTCGGGCGGCAGGACCCGGCAGGGCCGCGCCTCGCCGACGTGACCGCGTACCTCGCCGCGCAGGTGACGGGAGGTATCGGCGGTGCCGTGCTGGCCAACGCGATGTTCGGCGAGCCGACGGCTCTCGCGACCACCGACCGGGCGTCCGGGGCGACGTTCCTCGCGGAGGTGGTCGCCACGGCAGGTCTGGTCCTGGTGATCTTCGGTCTGCTGCGTGCCGGGCGCGAGACGATGATCGCCCCGGCTGTGGGGGCCTACATCGGCGCCGCGTACTGGTTCACCAGCTCGACGTCGTTCGCCAACCCCGCGGTCACCGTCGGCCGCGTGCTCAGCGACAGCTTTGCCGGGATCGCCCCGGGTTCGGTGCTGCCGTTCGTGCTCGCGCAGCTGGTCGGCGGGGCGGTCGGTATCGGGCTGGTCGCGGTGCTGTATCCGGTGCGGGCGGCTCCGGTCAGGCGCTGACGGCTGACGGCTGACGGCTGACGGCTGACGGCTGCACGCGACACAGCCGCCGCCACCGACTGCCACCCACGGACAGTCACCCACCGGCGATCACCCGCCGACCGTCGCCACCACCGGCCGCCACCACCACCGACGGTCACCACCACCGGCCGCCACCCGCCGACTGCAGACTTGGTCGCGGTCCCCAGTGGTGACTGCAGAGTTGGTTGCGGTTGGAAGCCCGCAAACCGCAACCAACTCTGCAGTCGGCTACCCGCGGGGCGACCAAGTCTGCAGTCGGCGGCCAGAGAGCCGACCGGAGAGCGACCGGCACCGATCGGGGCTCCGACCAGGTCTGCAAGTCGGCTACTGGTCGCCCGAGCGACCGTGCACCACCCCGGTGCTGAACCCGACCGGCCCGACCGACCTGGCGTCGACCGGCCCGGCGCCCACAGGTTCGCCGCTGGCCGGCCCCGCCCCGGAGGGCGCCAACCCGATCGACACCTGCTGGGGCGCAGCGGGGACGGCGCAGCAGGAGCCGGCCCCGGACGTCGCCGGCTCGTCGGTCGAGACCTTGCCGTCCGCGTCGGCCGCCAGCGCGAGGTCCGACGAGCAGACGCCCGTCTCCGGCAGGTTCAGCTCGACGGCGTCGGCCGCCGCGCGGTCACCCGCGAGGGCCGCGGCGATCGAGCGGACCTGCTCGTAGCCGGTGGCGAGGAGGAACGTCGGGGCCCTGCCGTAGGACTTCATGCCCACCAGGTAGAAGCCGGCGTCGGGGTGGGTCAGCTCGGCCTCACCGTGCGCGGGGACCGTGCCGCACGAGTGGAAGTTCGGGTCGATGAGTGGCGCGATCTGCCGTGGTGCCTCCACCACAGGGTCGAGGTCGAGGCGGACCTCCCGCAGCATCTCGAGGTCGGGGCGGAAGCCGGTGGCGGCCGCGATGTGGTGCACCGTCAGGTCGAGCGCCCCGTCGTCGCCGTCGCGGCGGGCCGATCCCAGGACGCGCACGGTGTCGCCGGCCGGGTCCGTCGACGGCTCCAGCCGGTCGATCGCCACGCGGGTGAGCAGCTCGATCCGCCCGGCCTCCACCGCATCCCGCAGCCGGGTCCCGAGCAGGCCGCGGGCCGGCAGGTCGTCACCGGATCCGCCGCCGTAGAGCCGGCGGGGCGATCCGCCGCGGATGGCCCAGGTGATCCGGGTGCCGGGCGTGCCCTGTGCTGCCTCCTGCTCGGCGAGCTCGACCAGGCTCAGCAGGGTGTTCGCCGCCGAGTGCCCCATGCCGACCACCAGCGTGTGCCGCCCGGCGAACCGTTCGCGGTCGCGGCCGAGCACGTCGGGCAGCGCGCCCGCGAGGAATCGCACCGACTCGGGTTCGCCAAGCGTCGGCAGGCCTGACGTCCCCAACGGGTTGGGCCGGCCATAGGTCCCGGAGGCGTCGATCACCGCCCGCGCGCGGATCTCCTCGACGGTGCCGGGCCCGCCGGAACCGTCCACGGGCCCGGTAGCCAGCCGGACCAGGTACGGCAGTCGCTCGCGCCCCAGCGATCGGGACCGGTCGGCTCCGTCCTTGGTCACGGCGAGCACCTGTGTCCGGTACCGGATCTGCACCCCTGCCCGGTTCACGAGCGCGTCGGCCAGTGGCGCGAGGTACTGCTCGACCAGGTCGGCGCCCGTGGGCAGCACGTCCGGCTCGGGCTCGGACCACGGCTCGCCGCGCCCGGCCCCGGCCCCGGCCCCGGCGGAGGTGAGCAGGCGACGGGCGGCGGCGTCGACGTCGTACCGCCACGGCGAGAAGAGGCGCACGTGGCCCCACCGCGCGACGGCGGCGCCTGCGCCGTCCCCTGCCTCGACGACGAGGGGTTCGAGCCCACGCTCGGTGAGGTGCGCCGCGGCGGCGAGACCTACGGGCCCGGCACCGATCACTACGACCGGAAGATTCTGCGCTGTCGTCATGTTTCCCGTCCCCATCTTCGCTGTCGTCTCCGCTCATCTTCGCCGTCATCGTCGCCGGCGGCCAGATCAGATCGAAGAACCTCGATACGTTGTGTCGGAGCGAACATATCCAGAAACTTCGATGCGTGGCAAGATGGGCGCATGACGACCGCACTCGAGCTCGCACCGGCCGCACCGACGTCCGGCACCTGCTGCGCCCCGCTCGTGCGGGAGGCAGCCGACCCTGCCGCCGCCGCCGTCCTCGCCCGCTCCTTCAAGGCGCTGGGCGACCCCACGCGGGTCAGGCTGCTCTCGATCGTCGCCGCGCACGACGGTGGTGAGGCCTGCGTGTGCGATCTCACCGAGCCCGTCGGCCTGAGCCAGCCCACCGTGAGCCACCACCTGAAGATCCTGGTCGACGCCGGGCTCCTCGCTCGGGAGCAGCGCGGCAAGTGGGCCTACTACTCCGTCGTGCCGGGTTCGCTCGACCGGCTCGGTGCTCTGCTCAGCGAAGCGGCGCGGTAGCCTCGCTCCTGGCGCCGGCCACCCCGCCGTCGGCCAAGGAGAACTCCCATGACACCGGACGAGCTGCGCTCCGCGCAAAAACTCACCATGGCGAACCCTGAGCGGTTACGCCTGCTGGCCCGCATGCTGACGCATCCCGGAGGCGGCTCGACCGCCGAGGACCTGGTGCACGGTCCCGCACCGACCGTCGCGGACGTCGAGCAGGATCTCGAGGCGCTGGTCGCGGTGGGTCTGGTCGCGGCCGTCGGCCCGGTCGACGTCCCCGTGCCGGAGGAGCCCGTGCCGGACGGGCTGGTGCCGAACGGGCCGCTCGCCGGAGCCGGACGCCCACACCTGGGCGCCTCGCTGTACCGGGTGTCGTCGCGGGGCATAGCGCGCTTCGGGGCGGCTGCCCTCGCGGCGCCCCGCTACCCGGGCGAGGCGCAGCTCGAGGTGCACGACCACGAGGCGCTGCTCGCCCGGCTGACCGAGACCCTCTCCACCGGGTTCGCCACGAACGCCGGCGCCGGGACGGTGGACCGGCTCGTGCACGAGTGCTACTCGTCGCTGAGCAAGCAGATCAGGTCGTACGCGCACCTGCCCGCGCTCACCGCCTGGCTCGCGACCGACCGCCTCGCCGCGATGACCGAGGTGACGTACGGCTCCCCGCGCGACGTGCTGTTCGTCTGCGTCCACAACACGGGCCGCTCCCAGATCGCCGCAGCGGTCACGCGGCGCCTCGCGGGCGACCGGGTCCGAGTGCGCACCGCGGGGACCAGGCCGGTGTCCGAACCGGACCTGCTGACCGAGACCGTCCTGGCCCGGCGCGGGCTCGACGGGCTCATCGAGTTCCCCCGCGAGCTCACGGACGACATCGTGCGCGCGTCCGGCGTCATCGTGACGATGGGCTGCGGTGACTCGTGTCCCGTCTACCCGGGACGCCGCTACCTCGACTGGCCGCTCGACGACCCCGCGGGCCGCCCGATCGAGGAGGTCGAGCGGATCGTCGACGACATCACCGCCCGGGTGCGGGCGCTGCTCGCGGAGCTGGACGCCGCGGAGCCGCCGGGTCTGGTCGAGACCGGAGCGTCCGACGGCTCCCCGGCCTGGCTGCCGCACCCGACCCGGGATAGTTATTCACAGGGTTGTGGATAACTGCTGTGCACAACCGGGGTGGGCGACTGCCCGGTGGGGAGTGTCAGTGGCTCGGTGCAAGGTGGGAGTACGCGCATTTCTCGTGCCACACCTCATGAAGGGCTGAGTCATGACCGAACCATCTTCCGTCGGAGCCGCACGGTCCACCTCCGGCCGGGTAGGCACCGTGCACTCCGTGGTCCTCGACGTCCCTGACCTCACCGCCGAGGCAGACTTCTGGACGGCGCTGACGGACGGCAGCGTGACCAAGGCGGACGACGACTGGATCACCGTCGTGACCCCCGACCGGTGGGGCATCGCCTTCCAGCTCGCACCCGACCTCGTGCCGCCGCAGTGGCCGGGCCAGGAACACCCGCAGCAGGCGCACCTCGATCTCTATGTCCCGGACCTGGCGGCGGCCAGCACCCGGGCGGTGGAGCTCGGGGCCACCGTGCTGCGAGAGGGCGAGCAGTGGATCACGCTCGCCGACCCCGCCGGGCACCCCTTCGACGTGTGCCTCGACGAGAAGGCGGACGGCGTCAGCGTCATGGGTGCCACCTTCGACTGCGCTGACGCGTCGGCGCTCGCGCAGTTCTGGTCGGGCGTGATGGGTGAGCCGGTGACCTATGACGCCGACGGCGTCGCCATGCTCGGCGGCTCCCGGCCGCTGCTCTTCCAGACCGTCGAGGGGTACAACCCGCCGCAGTGGCCGGATCCCGCGTACCCGCAGCAGCTCCACCTCGACATCGAGGTGCCCGACCTCGATGCCGGCGAGGCGGCGGTCCTCGCCCTGGGCGCTACGCGACTGCCTGGTCAGGGCGATGACTTCCGGGTGTTCGCCGACCCGGCGAGCCACCCCTTCTGCCTGGTGCGCTGAGTACCCGTCAGGCGCGTTCGAGGGCCGGGTGGTCCGGGTGGTCGATCCGGACCACCAGGTCCGGTACGCCGTCGATCTCCTGGGCGTACCGCTCGTAGGCGGGGACTGCCCACGTCTCGCCGGACGGCGTCCGGCGGCGGAGCGTCGCCGGTTTGAGCGCGAGATGCACGGCGATGTCGACGGCGAGACCACGGCCGATGGCAAGCGCACCGTCGAGCACGACGACGGTGCCCGCCGCAGCGTCCAGATAGTCGGCCCGCGTGGCACGGTCGGTGTCGGGATCGCGCAGGCTGGGTAGGTACTCCCGCCGGTCGACGACGCGCGTCAGCACCTCGCGGTTCAACGCTCCGACGTCGATCCAGTCGTCGAGCAGGCTGTCCGGGTCCTCGCGTCCGCGTTCGAGCCGCAGGGACCGCGGGCGGAGAAAGTCGCTGACGCTCACCCGTGCCGCAGGGCGGCCGGCGGCTTCGAGCGGTACGACGAGGGCGTCGGCGAGCCGCTCGGGGTGCGTGGACGGGTGCCCGTCGACGAGCAGCCGGACCGGCACGCCGTTCTGCTGCTCTCCGGCCGCCTGCCCTCCGGCCGCCGCCGCGGTCAGCAGCTCCGCACGGGCGAGGACGAACCCGGCGACCCGCTCGGCCAGGAGCTGCGCACTGACCGGTTCTATGCGTGTGCTCATCGTGGAACGACTCTATGGCGTGAGCCGGGTCCGACGGCGGCGCAGCCGAATGAGCGCGACCACAGGGCGCCGTTCTGGCCCTTCGTCCACAGATCGCGGATCACCGCCCCGCGGGCACGTCCGACCGGGCCAGGATCGTGACGCGGACACGCGCCGCCACGATCACCCGCCGCCCCGGAAGCAGGACACATGCCACGACCGCCCAGAGGCCACCGAGCACCGGTCATCGATCTGGCCTCGCGCCGTCGGGAACGCGACGGGCGCAAGGCCGTCGCTGCTGCCGCCACGACCGCCACGACCGCCACGACCGCCACGACCGCCACGACCGCCACGACCGCCACGACCCAAGAAGACGCACCCGGCTGGCTTCTGCGCTCCCCCGCGTACCGGGTCGTGGACAACCTCGTGTCCTGGGCAGGCCTCGCCGACGGCGGCAGCTTCGCCGCCCTGCTGGGTGACCCGATCGACGCGCACCTGATCCTCACGACGTTCCCGCGGCACGCCCTTGCGCGCAGCTTCTGCGGCGGGCCGACACTCGAGCAGGTCGCGCGTGCCATCACCCGAGAACCACGGAGGATCAAGGCACGCGTGTGGGTCGGCGGTTACGGGACACCGGACGAGGGCGTCAGCGTCGCCGCGGTCTATGTGCGGTTCGAGAGCGGACCCGCCGACACGGACACCCGGGCCGGGCAGCATCCCGCGCTCTGGGCATGGATGATGACCCGGCTCGGGCGCGAAGGTGCCGCACCGTGCTGGCCGGAGCCCGACGAGATCGCGGCGGACCGAGTGGACGTCCGCGAGCCAGGCAGCTGGTGGCGCCTGCGGTGGGGCCCCTCACGCGCCCCCTACGCCGGACCGGCGAGGTCCGGCTCTCGTGGTCCGGTCGGCGGGAGCTGAGCGTGTCCTGCCGAGACCTGCCGAGACCTGCCAGGCCGCCCTGCCCTCAGCGATTTCCGATGACGGGTGTCAGACCGCGCGAGTACGTTGAACCGGTGACCCAGCCCTATCTCCGGTACCCCCACATCCACGGCGACCAGGTCGCGTTCGTGGCCGACGACGACGTCTGGCTCGCCCCGGTGACCGGTGGCCGCGCATGGCGCCTGACGAACGACCATGCGCCGGCCACCACCCCGCGCTTCTCCCCCGACGGCACGCGTCTCGCCTACGTGTCGCACAAGGACGGCCATCCCGAGGCCTACGTGGTCGAGCTGACCGACGGCGCGACGCGGCGCCTCACCTGGTTCGGCGGCAGCACGACCATGGTGCTCGGCTGGGCGGACGCCGACCGTGTCCTCGTCTCGTCCAACGGCGGTTCGCACGAGTCGTCGCTGACCGTGGTGCGCACGGTGGGTCTCGACGGTTCCGTCGAGACCCCGCGCTACGGCACCTCCTGGGGCGTGGCCGAGCACCAGGGAACCGACGGTTCCCGCACGACGGCCCTCGTGTCAGCGGGCTACCGCACCCCCGCGTACTGGAAGCGGTACCGCGGCGGCACGGCCTCGGTGCTCTGGCTCGACCGTGGTGCGGGCGACTGGCAGCGTCCCCTGCCCGACGACGAGGCCGGGATCTACGACCCGCTCTGGATCGGCGACGCGCTGGTGTTCACGTCCGACCGCGGGGCGACGTTCCCCGACCACGCCGACGAGCAGGCGAACCTCTGGGTGCTCGACGGTCTCGCGACCACGACGGAGACCCCTGAGCCCCGGCAGCTCACCGCCCAGGCCGAGGCCGATGGCTACGTCCGCGACGCGGCCTCTGACGGCTCGCGCATCGTGTGGCACAGCCGTGGCGACCTCTGGCTGCTCGACAGCCTCGGCGGCACCCCGCGCCGCATCGACATCACGCTCACCGGCGCGCTGCCGCAGCCGTACTCGGTCGACCCTGACTCGACGGAGGCGGGCATCGACGGCCTGGCCGTCGACAGGACCGGCGACGCGAGCGTCGTCGGCTGGCTCGGCACCGCGTACTGGGTGACCCACCGCGCAGGCCCGGCCCGGGCGCTCGTCGCCGACCCGTCGGTCCGTGTCCGCGAGCCCGTGCTGCTGGGCGACACCGGACGTGCGGTCGTCGTGACGGACGCGCCGCGCACTACGCCGGGGGGTGAGAGCAGGGAGGACGCGCTCGAGATCCACGCCCTGCCCGGCACCTCCGACGACGACGGCACCGCGGACACCGAGCCGCAGCGCCTTGCGGGCGGCGAGCTCGGCCGCGTGCTGCACCTCGCCGCGAATCCAGCGGGCGACGCGGTAGCGGCCATCTCGCACGACGGCCGGATCAGCCTGGTCGCCGTACCGGCCGACACGGAGCAGGGCGCGGCCAGCACCGCCGACGCCGTAGCGCCGGGGACGGTGACTCTGCTGGGCCGGTCCGAGAACGGCGAGGCGCAGTCCCCGACGTTCTCCCCGGACGGGCGGTATCTCGCGTGGTCGAGCCCCACGGGCAGCACGGGCGACTACCACCAGATCCTGGTCGCGGACCTGCATGCCGAGAGCCCGACGGTCACCGCCCTGACGTCCGGCCGGTTCCATGATTTCTCACCGGCGTTCAGCGACGACGGCAAGTACCTCGTGTTCCTCTCCGACCGCACGTTCGACCCGTCCTACGACTCCCACGAGTTCGCCCTGTCGTTCAGCGCCGCCACCCGGCCCTGGCTCATCCCGCTGTCCGCTACCGAGCCGGCGCCGTTCGGTCCGAGCGCCGACGGCTGGCGCCTGGGCAAGCCGGACGACAAGGCGCACGGCAAGGACGACGGCAAGGACGACGGCAAGGCCGGCGGCGAGGCCGGCGGCGAGGCGACCGACACGTCCGAGGACGGGCCCGACGGCGAGGCAGGCGACAAGCAGCAGAAGCACGACGAGGCCTCGCCCGACATCGACTTCGACGGCGCCGAGGAGCGCGTGGTGCCGTTCCCGGTCACGTCAGGCCGCTATCGGCGCCTGCTCGCCGCCAAGGGCGGCGTGCTCTGGGTGCACGAGACCGACGACGCGGGCGTGCTCGGCTCACGGCACGCCGGCACCGAGGCCGACCCGGCACCCAACGTGCTGCAGTTCTGGTCGTTCGAGGCCCGCAAGGCCACGGACATCGCCGAGAAGGTGCGCACCTACGCGGTGTCGGGCGATCGCGAGCGCGTGGTGATCCGGTACGGGTTCGGCCTCAGCACGCAGTCGGCGACGAGCAAACCCGGTGACGACGACCCCAGCGCGTTCGACGTCGACCTGTCCCGCGTCCGCTACGAGGTGGACCCGCGCGTCCAGTGGCACCAGATGTTCGACGAAAACGCCCGCATCATGCGCGACCACTACTGGCGCGCGGACATGAACGGTGTGGACTGGGACGGCGTCGTGGCGCGGTGGCGTCCGCTGGTCGACCGGGTGGCCACCCACGACGATCTCGAGGACGTGCTCTGGGAGACGGTCGCCGAGCTCAACACGTCGCACGCGTACGTCCGCGGGCCGCACGCACCGGGCGACACTTCCCGCAGGCTCGGTCTGCTCGGCGCCGACCTCACCCGGACCGCCGACGGCTGGCGGATCGACCGCGTGCTGCCGAGCGAGTCGTCAGACCCCGGAGCGCGGTCGCCGCTGCGCGCGGCGGGGGTCGATGCGCGGCCCGGCGACCTGATCGTCGCGGTGGACGGGCGGCCGGTGCATCCGGTGGCCGGTCCCGCGGCAAGCCTGGTCGGCGCCGCCGAGATACCCGTCGAGCTCACGCTGCGGCGCCCCGCGGGAACGACGGAGGGCAGTGGACCGAGCACTGCCGACCGCCGTGTCGTCGTCGTGCCGCTCGCCAGCGAGTCCGACCTGCGCTATCAGGACTGGGTGCGGTCGCGCAGGGAGTACGTCGCCGAGAGGTCGGGCGGCCGGCTGGGCTACGTGCACGTGCCGGACATGATGAGCACCGGGTGGGCACAGCTGCACCGCGACCTGCGGCTCGCCACCGACTGCGAGGGCATCGTCGTGGACGTGCGGTTCAACGGCGGCGGGCACACCTCCCAGCTCGTGATCGCGCGCCTCGCTGCCCGCGTCGCCGGCTGGGGGCTGAACCGGCACTACGAACGGCCCAGCACCTACCCGGAACGCGCCCCACGTGGGCCGGTGGTGCTCGTCACCAACGAGTACGCCGGGTCCGACGGCGACATCGTGAACGCTGCGGCACAGGCGCTCGGCGTCGGGCCCGTGGTCGGTGTGCGGACGTGGGGCGGCGTGGTCGGTATCGACGGCCGCTTCAGCCTCGTGGACGGCACCGGGATCACCCAGCCGCGGTATGCGTTCTGGCTCGACGGGGCGGGCTTCGACGTGGAGAACCACGGTGTCGACCCCGACATCGAGGTGCGGCACACGCCGGCGGACTACTTCTCCGACGTCGACCCGCAGCTGGAAGCCGGCATGGCCGAGGCGTTCCGGCGGCTCGCCGAACGTCCCGCGGCGGTGCCGCCGGCACTGCCCGAGCCGAGGGTGCGCCACCGGCGGTAGCCCCCTGGCCCCGCCAGTGGGCTCCGTGCCCGGTCAGCCGCGCGTGGCCTGCACGAAGGCGAGCGGTCCGAAGCGGTGCTCCACGCGCTCCACCTCGCGGGCGTCGGTGAACCCGGCGTCCGCGAGGAGGCGCACCAGGCCGCCCTCCAGGCTCCGGGCGGTGTGCGGCTCGCCAGCCGGGGTGGACCGGTCGTGACCTGCGTGGCCGTGTCCGGACCGGCCGTGCCCACGTGCGCCGTGACCACCCGCGCCGTGACCATGCTGACCGTGCCCGTCCGAGTCCGCGAAGTCCACGATCGTCACCCGGCCGCCCGGACGGAGCACACGGAAGGCCTCGGGCCCGAAGCGGATCCGGCCCTCCTCGGGCACGTGGTGCAGCGCGAGCGCGGACACGACATGGTCGACCGACCCGTCGCCGACCGGGAGCCTGTCGGCGAAGCCCTGGACGAGCGTGAGCGGCACCCTGCGCCGCGAGGCCTTGCGGGCGGCGGTGCGCAGCGCACTACCGTCGGGGTCGAGGCCGGTCGTGATCGCGGCCGGCTGCGCCCGCAGCACGGCGAGCGACAGGTTCGCGGTGCCGCAGCCGACGTCGAGCACCGACTCGCCGGGCGCGATGTCCGCGAGCGCCGCCACGCGGTCGTGCAGGGCACGCACACCGGCGAGACGCGAGTGCAGGTCGTAGAACGGCAGCAGCCAGGACCTGCCCATCCCCGGCAGGAACTCGCGATCACGCTCCTCTGGGGTGCGCTGGTCGAGGATCTGCACTGTCGTGTTCATCCGTTCGCCTTCCGTCCGGGTGGTGGAGCTCGCGCGCCCGCGGTGCCGGCCTCGCTCTCGCACCAGGGTGGTACATCCTGCGGTTGGTCGGCCGGACGTATTTCGGTGGCGATGGCACGATCCTTGGCTCCGGTGCGCTATGGGTGCCTTCCCGTGGCGAGCGAGTCGAGCACGTGGGCCGCGGTCTCCTCGTCGGTGACGAGGGTGTTGAACCAGCCGGCTCGGGCGCCGGCCACGATGCTGGGCACCTTCGTCGCGCCGACCGCCACCGCGATGGTGTGCGGGATCGCATTGAGGGTCTCGAAGCTCGTGGCGATGAGGTATTCCACCTCGGGGTACGGCAGCGGCCGCCCGTCCTCGTCGAAGAACCGGGTGCAGATGTCGCCTGCCGCCGTGCCGAGCCAGGGGGCCTCGCGGGGTACGTAGCCGGGCATGGACTCCCGCGTGAGTGGCGGCGCGCCGACCCCGAGCACCGCTACCTTCGCCCGGTTCCAGAGATCGAGCACGCGCCGGGTGCCGGGGTCCTGCACCAGCAGGCCGTGCAGCTCCGCGCCCGGTTGCGCAGGGGCGTAAAGGAAGACCGGACGACCGTCGAGCTGGTCGGCGAACATCCGGGTGATCTCGTTGGTCTGGTACCAGGCCTCTGGCTCGTCCTGCCCCCCGACGGTGGGCGTCACCACCACACCGGGGATGGACGGCAGCGCCTCCTGGCTGACCTCCCACACCGTGCGCCCGGAGGAGACCAGCAGGACGTCCCCTGCTTTCAGCCCGACCTCGGTCAGGGCCTCGCCGAGGCGGGCGGCGAGCGCTGCGCCGACGAGTGACGGATGGAAGCCCGTCGCCGCGAAGACCCGGTTGAGGCCGAGCGCGTCGCGCAGCTCTTCCTCGAGCCCGGAGGCGCTCCGGGTCGCCGGATCGACCACCTCGATGCGGACGATGCCAGTCCGGCGCGCCTCGGAGAGCACGCGGCTGACGGTCGCGCGACTGATGCCGAGCTGCTGGGCGACCTGCGCCTGGGTCGCCTCCTTGAGGTAGTAGAGCGTTGCCGCCGCATGCATGACCTCAGGGGTGAAGCGGGTCCTGCCGGCCCCGTTGACCTCCGGCTTCGGCTGCTGACCAGGCTCTCCGGCTGTGTACTCCACGGCACCACTCTTCCATAGCCGGGCCACCCTCCGACGTCGGCTGAGAATCTGTTCTGGACATATGTGCTGCACTGTGGCACGGTGGCGTGAGCTACAGCGATCACCGCAGATCATCACCGCAGTAGGAGACTCCAATGACGCAGGCATCTTCTGAATCCGTCCCGAGCACCATGCAGGCGGTCGTCAGCCACGGCCCCGAGGACTACCGCCTCGAGGAGGTTCCCGTCCCCGTACCAGGGCCCGGCGAGGCCCTGGTGAAGGTCGAGGCCGTCGGCATCTGCGCGAGCGACCTGAAGTGCTACCACGGCGCCGCGAAGTTCTGGGGCGACGAGAACCGCCCCGCCTGGGCCGAGACCGAGGTCATCCCCGGGCACGAGTTCACCGGCACCGTCGTCGCACTCGACGACGCCGCCCAGGAGCGCTGGGGCGTCACGGTCGGCGACCGGGTCGTCGCGGAGCAGATCGTGCCCTGCGGAGAGTGCCGCTACTGCCGGCGCGGGCAGTACTGGATGTGCGCGCCGCACGACATGTTCGGCTTCAAGCGCCGGACGCCCGGCGCCATGGCCGACTACATGGTCTTCTCCTCCGCCTCGCTGGTGCACCGCATCAGCAAGGACCTCCCGCCCGCGCACGCGGCGTTCGCCGAGCCGCTGTCCTGCTCGCTGCACGCGGTCGAGCGGGCCCAGATCACCTTCGACGACGTCGTGGTGGTCGCGGGCTGCGGCCCGATCGGCCTCGGCATGATCGCCGGTGCCGCAGCCAAGTCACCGGCCCGCGTGGTCGCGCTCGACATGGCACCCGAGAAGCTGGAGCTGGCCCGGAAGTGCGGCGCCACCGACGTGGTCAACATCCGCGAGGAGGACCCGGTCGAGTTCATCCGTTCGATCACCGAGGGCTACGGCGCCGACGTCTACCTCGAGGGCACCGGCCACCCCTCCGCGGTGCTCCAGGGTCTGAACGTGCTGCGCAAGCTCGGCACCTACGTGGAGTACGGCGTCTTCGGCTCCGACGTGACGGTCGACTGGAGCATCATCAGCGACGACAAGGAGCTCGACATCCGCGGCGCCCACCTCGGCCCGCACTGCTGGCCGGCCGCGATCCGGATGCTGGAGTCGGGCGCCCTGCCGCTGGACGAGATCTGCACCCACCAGCTGCCCCTCGCCCGGTTCCAGGACGGCCTCGACCTGGTGTCCCGTGGCACCGAGTCGATCAAGGTCTCGCTGATCCCGTGACCAGCATGCCCACCACGACGACGACGTCGCCCTTCTGGCTCGGCACGAGCTGGAAGATGACGAAGACGCTGGCCCAGGCCGGCGACTACGCCGACGAGCTGCGCTCCGCCGCCCTGGCGGAGCGGGTACCGCCGGAGCTGCGCCTCTTCGTGCTGCCGGCTACCACCACGCTCGCGGCCGTCCGCGAGCGGCTCGGCGTGGTTCCGCAGGTGTTCGTCGGCGCACAGAACGCCTATCCGGGCCCCGAGGGCGCCGTCACCGGCGAGGTCTCCATGGGCATGGTGCGGGACGCCGGCGCGCGGATGGTCGAGATCGGGCACGCCGAACGTCGCACGCTGCTCGGCGAGACCGACGAGCTGGTCGCCGCCAAGGTCGCCGCTGCGGTCTCGGCGGGGCTGATCCCGCTGGTGTGTGTCGGTGAGACGGCCGCCGAACGCGAGCGCGGGAGCACCGCGTCGGTGATCGCCGGCCAGGTGCACGCCGCGCTCGGCGGTCTGGGCCGCCTCGCACCGGTCGAGCTGCTGGTCGCCTACGAGCCGCACTGGGCGATCGGCGCCCAAGGCCGGGCCGCCGCGCCCGACGACGTCGCCGAGGGGCTCGCCGCCGTCCGCCAGGTCCTCGACGACGAGCTGCCGGACGTCCACACCGGTGTGCTCTACGGCGGCAGCGTCGATGCAGGCAACGCCGCCGGCCTGGCAGGCGGCCTCGCCGTCGAAGGCCTCTTCGTCGGCCGAGCCGCATGGACGGCGTCCGGCCTCCTCGAGATCGCTCACCGCTGTGCCGACGCGGTCCGCGCGCGCAGCACCACCGACCAGGCAATCGTTCGAAAGGACCGGTGATGGGACGCACCCGCCGCTCGACCCCGTTCCGCGTCGCCGGAGCAGCGGCCGTCGCCGCGCTCCTCGTCGCGATGACCCTCAGTACCCGCTTCGTCACGCCCGAGGAGCTCGCCTCGATCGGTCCGGAGGTCTTCGACCCGAAGCAGGTCGCCGACGAGCTCTTCGCCGAGGCGAACGAGACCCTCCCCGAGGCAGCGACCCCGCTCCCCGAGCTGCTGACCGGCCTGGAGCAGGACGTGGCCGCGACCGCGGACAGCCTCGAGGCGATCCGACCGAACGAGACGACCTACCTGTTTCCCGTCACCGGCGAGGCGACAGTGGTCGCGACGCAGGAACAGGCCGTCGAGATCACCGTGGACGGCGTGTCCGAGGAGACGCCGCTCAGCATCGCGGCCGGGCCCGCCGTCAACGGCACCGTGCTGCGCGACGCGCTCGGCTTCCAGTTCGGCGACGCCTCGAACCAGTCCACCTACCAGCAGGTGGGCGACGAGCTGAAGACACTCATCCAGGACCAGCTCGCCGAGGGCACGGGCGACGAGGGCGCGACCGGGCTCGCCAAGGGTACGAAGCTCAGCTTCACCGGGATCGTGACCGTGACCGACGCCGGCATCCCGCAGGCCGCTGCCAAGCCGGTGCAGGTCCAGCCGCTGACGATGGAGGTCGACCGGTGACCGCCGTCGCGCCTGCCCCGGCCGAGACCACGGAGATCGGGCAGGTCGTGCTCCAGGCCGTCGGGATCGCCAAGACCTACGGCGTCACGAAGGCCCTCAAGGGCGTGGACTTCGACGTCCGCGCCGGCCAGGTCACCGTGCTCTTCGGGGAGAACGGTGCGGGCAAGTCGACACTGATGAAGATTCTCTCCGGGGTCGAGCAGCCCACCGCCGGCCACCTGGTCCTGCGCGACGAGCAGGTCACGCTCCAGAACACCGTGGACGCGGTGGAGCGGGGCATCTCGATCATCCACCAGGAGACGAACCTCTGCTCGAACCTCAGCGTGCGGGACAACATCTTCCTCGGCCGTGAGCTGCACACCCGCACGGGCAGTGTCGACTACGGCCGCGAGGCCGAGATCACCGCACGGCTGATGCGTCAGCTCGAGGAGGAGATAGCGCCGGGCACGCTGGTGGCCGACCTCCGGATGGGCCAGCAGCAGATCGTCGAGATCGCTCGTGCACTGGCCGCCGATGCCCGGATCCTGATCATGGACGAGCCCACCTCAGCACTCAGCGCCAGCGAGATCGAGGTGCTCTTCAAGATCATCCGGGAGCTCACCGCGAACGGCGTGGCGATCGTCTACATCTCGCACCACCTGGAAGAGGCGATCAGCATCGCGGATCACGCGGTGGTCCTGCGCGACGGCGAGATGGTGGCGCACGAACCCGTGTCCGAGATCGATCTGCCCTGGGTCGTGCACCGGATGACCGGCCGCCAGGCGGAGTACGACTTCCGCGACGAGCCGAGGGAGTTCGGCGACGTCGCGCTCTCGGTCCAGCACGTCACGGTGGCCGACCTCGACACCGGACGGGTCATGGTCGACGACGTCTCGGTCGAGGTACGCAGCGGCGAGATCGTGTGCGTCTACGGCCTGATGGGGGCTGGGCGCACCGAGCTCATGGAGGCCCTGGCCGGCCGTGACCCCATCGCGGCCGGCCAGGTCCTCCTGGACGGCGCGGACATCGCAGGCCTCACCATCGGCGAGCGCATCGGCCGTGGCCTCGGGCTGGTCCCCGAGGACCGGCAGCGCGACGGCGTCGTGCAGATGCTCAGCGTCGGGAGCAATCTCTCGCTCGCCGGCCTGCGGTCCGCCATCCGCAAGGGACTGGTCTCTCGAGGCGCCGAGTCGAAGCGGATCAAGCACGGCATGGCAGAGGTCCGCGTCAAGGCCTCGGGTCCTGGCGCCCCGATCACCTCGCTCTCGGGCGGCAACCAGCAGAAGGTCGTGATCGGAAAGCTCCTGATGACCGACCCCAAGGTCCTGCTCCTCGACGAGCCGACCCGCGGTATCGACGTCGGCGCGAAGGGCGAGATCTTCGCGCTGCTCTTCAAGGAAGCACGCAAGGGCCTCGGAGTGCTCTACGTCACCTCGGAGATCGGCGAGGCCATGACGGCCTCGCACCGCGTCGTCGTGATGAGCAAGGGCCGGATAGTTCGCGAGTTCGACCCGCGCACGGCCACCCGGGCGGAGGTCATGGCGGCGTCCGGCGAGTCCGACGGGCCGGCACCCGTGGCCGTCGAACCAGACGCGCCCGCCGACCCGAACCCCACCGAACCCACCCGCACCGACGGAGCCAACGGAGGCCCGCGATGACCGCCACCGACGCGCCGACCAAGCCGACACCGATCGGCCCGAACTCCGCTGGACCGGACCGGACGAGCCTTGCCTCCCGGCTGCGCTCGGTCAACGTCGGTTCCGTCCTCGTGGAGGGCCGGGCGCTCGTCGCGCTCGTCCTCATCATCGCGGTGTTCGCGCTGCTGAGCGACAACTACCTCGACCCAGGGAACCTGGTGACCATCACCAAGCAGGTGGCCTTCAACGCGATCATCGCGCTGGGCATGCTGATGGTGATCCTGAACGGCGGGATCGACCTCTCGGTCGGCTCGACCGTCGGCCTGACGGGCGCAGTCGCCGGCAACTTGTTCCGCGGCATCGACATGCCGCTCACCCAGGCGATCATGTTCCCGAAGGTCTGGGTGATCGTCGTCCTCTCCGTGGCCGTCGGTGCCCTTGTCGGGTACCTCAACGGCCTGCTGATCTCACGACTACGCCTGGCACCGTTCATCGTCACGCTGGGGATGCTCTACGTCGGACGCGGCCTCACCGAGGTGCTGCTCGACGGGCAGAACATCACCAACGAGCTGCGCGGCCAGGAAGGGCTGGGCAACACCGGCTTCTTCGAGGTCTTCGCCAGCCGCCCGCTCGGGCTGCCGATCTCGGCGTGGGTCATGGTCGCGCTGGCGGTCCTCGCCTCGATCCTGCTGGTCCGCTCGCCGTTCGGCCGCTGGCTCTACGCCAGCGGCAGCAACGAGCGCGCGGCGGAGCTGTCCGGCGTCCCGGTCACCCAGGTCAAGACCCGGATCTACGTGATCGCCGGAGTGTGCGCGGGCATCGTCGGCGTGCTCCAGATCGCCAACATCAGCTCCGCCACCGCTGACCTCGGCCAGTTCTACGAGCTGAACGCCATCGCCGCTGTCGTCATCGGTGGCGCGGCGCTCTCGGGCGGCCGCGGCACGGTGAAGGGCACCATCATCGGTGCCTTCGTCATCGGGTTCCTCGCCAACGGCCTGGTCATCGTCGGCGTCTCGCCGTTCTGGCAGCAGGTCATCACCGGTGCCGTGATCATCCTCGCGGTCGCCGTCGACCAGATCCAGCAGATCGCCCAGCGCCGGGGCGCCGCGAAGCGCGCCGTCGCCGAAGCACGTACGGCCGCCGCAGGAGCGGCGTGAGCACCACCCGTCCGACCAACCCTCCCCGCACCCCGGGCCGTGGCATCTCCGCGGCCGATCGAGAGGAAAACACCATGAAGCGAATTCTCGCCGGCACCGCCGCCGCCGGGCTCGCCCTGAGCCTGTCCGCCTGCGGAGCCTCGCAGGAGACCGGCGCCAGCGCGGCCGACGCCGAGGGTGGTGGCACCATCGCCATCATCACCGTCGACCCGTCCAACCCGTACTGGAAGGCGGAGGTCGACACCGCCGAGCAGGCGGCGGCGGACCTCGGCTACGAGTCCTACACCGCAGCGCACGAGAACGACCCGGACGAGCAGAACACGCTCATCGAGACGGCCATCAACGACGACGTCGACGGCATCCTGCTCGACCCGGCGGGCGCCGACGAGTCCATCGCCGCCGTCCAGAAGGTCGTCGACGCCGAGATCCCGATCGTCCTCATCAACGCGGAGATCTCCGAGACAGGTCTCGCCTCCTCGCAGATCGTCTCCAACAACGCCCAGGGTGCCACGGTCGGCGCAGAGGCCTGGGCAGCGGCGATGGACTACAAGGGCACGTACGTCGAGCTCTTCGGTGCACCCAGCGACAACAACGCCCAGGTCCGCTCCGACGGCTACGCGCAGGTCCTGGCCCAGTACCCCGACCTGAAGAAGGTCGGCACGGAGATCGCGAACTGGGACCGGCAGGAGGGCCAGGAGAAGATGGAGGCGCTGCTGGCGAAGAACCCCGACATCGACGGGGTCGTCGCGGGGAACGACGAGATGGCGCTCGGCGCCGTCAATGCGCTCAAGGCCAAGGGCAAGCTCGACCAGGTCAAGGTGCTCGGGTTCGACGGCAGCCAGGACGCCGTCAACGCCGTGCGGGACGGCGACCTCGTCGCGACGGTCGTCCAGCCCATCGTCGAGGGCACCACCATGGCGATGAACCAGCTCGACAGCGTGATCCGGACCGGCGAGACGGGCGTTTCCGAGGAGAAGCAGGCGCTCGACTGCATCCTCGTCACCGAGGAGAACGCCGACTCCGTCCAGAACTTCGTGATCAGCGAGTGACGCGATGACACACGTCTACAACGACTCAGACACCTTCAAGGACGGCGTGCTGACCGGCTTCGCGGCCGCCCACCTCCGGTACGTCCAGCGCGTCCCCGACGCCTCGGGCTTCGTCCGCGCCGGCGGACCGCTGGCCGGCAAGGTATCGCTCGTCATCGGCGGCGGTTCGGGCCATTACCCCTCGTACAACGGGGTGGTCGGCCCGGGGTTCGCCGACGGCGCGGTGCTCGGCGACATCTTCGCGTCACCGTCCGCCGAGCAGGTCTACCGCATCGCCCGCGCCGCCCACGGCGGCGCCGGACTGGTGCTGGCCTTCGGCAACTACGCGGGCGACCGGCTCAACTTCGGGGTCGCGGCGGACCGGCTGCGCGCCGAAGGGATGGACGTGCGCGTCGTCTGGGTGACCGACGACGTCGCCTCCGCACCGCCGGAGACGGTGGGTGACCGCCGAGGCATCGCTGGGACTTTCACCGTCTACAAGATGGCGGGCGCCGCTGCCGAACGAGGTGACGACCTCGACGAGGTCGAGCGGCTCATGCGGCACGCCAACGCCTCGACCTCGTCCTTCGGGGTGGCGTTCGACGGCTGCACCCTGCCCGGGGCGAGCGACGCCCTCTTCCACGTGGAGCCGGGCCGGATGGACTTCGGCCTCGGCATCCACGGGGAGCCGGGGATCAGCAGCACGGACTGGATGTCCGCGTCCGGCCTGGCCGCGCAGCTGGTCGACCGGGTGCTCGCCGAACGGCCGGCGTCGGCCGACGGGCGCGCCGCCGTGCTGCTCAACGGCCTGGGCGCCACCAAGTACGAGGAGCTCTACGTGCTCTGGAGCGAGGTCGCGCCGCGGCTCCACGCCGCGGGGCTCGACGTGGTCGAGCCCGAGGTGGGTGAGCTGGTCACGAGCCTCGACATGGCGGGCTGCTCGCTCACCGTGACGTGGCTCGACGACGAGCTCGCCCCCCTCTGGCGTGCCCCGGCCGACACGGCGGCCTACCGCCGCGGCGAGGCCACGGCCAGCACGCTGTTCACCGAACGGGCCGTCGCCGCGGACGCGACTGTCGCGGCAGCGGAGGAGGTGGCGAGCGAGGAGTCTCGCCGGCACGCGGAGGTCGCGCAGCGACTCGTCGCGACCCTCGCCGCCACCGTGGACGAGCACAAGGAGCGGCTCGGCGAGATCGACGCGGTCGCCGGCGACGGCGACCACGGTATCGGCATGAGCCGTGGGTCCCGAGCCGCCCACGAGGCGGCCGACGCGGCAGCCACCGCGGGGGGCGGTGTCCACTCGGTCCTGCGCGCGGCGGGCACCGCGTTCGGGGACCGGGCCGGTGGCACCAGCGGGATCCTCTGGGGCCTGCTCCTCGAGACGGTCGGACGGGATCTGGGCAACCAGGAGGCGGTCACGCTCGACCGGCTGTCCGGCGCCGTCCGGACGGGCGCCGCCCGGCTGCGGGAGTTCGGCCGCGCCGAGCTCGGTGACAAGACCATGCTCGACGCGCTCCTGCCCTTCGCCGACGAGCTCGGCAGGGGTGCCGACGCCGCGCTCCCGCTGGCCAAGGCCTGGCAGGCCGCGGCGGACGTTGCCACCTCCGCCGCCGAGGCGACCGCCCCGATGGTGCCCCGAGTCGGCCGAGCCCGCCCGCTCGCCGAACGCAGCGTGGGCACCCCCGACCCGGGCGCCGTGTCGTTCGCACTGATCGTCACCGCGATCGGCGAGCAGCTCACCCAGACCAGTTCCCCCACTTCCGAGGAGTCCTGATGACCGAGCCGGAACCAACCACAGCACAGGCGGCAGGGCACACCGGTGGCGGGCTGCGCATCGCCATCGGCTGTGACGACGCGGGCGTCACCTACCGGGACACGATCAAGGCCGACCTGGAGGCCGACCCCCGGGTCGCCTCCGTGATCGACGTCGGCGTCCTGCCCGACGAGCACACCGCCTACCCGCACATCGCGGTCTCCGCCGCACAGCTGGTGGCCGACGGGCGGGCCGACCGGGCCCTGCTCGTGTGCGGCACGGGCCTCGGCGTCGCCATCAGCGCCAACAAGGTGCCCGGCATCCGTGCCGTCACCGCGCACGACAGCTTCTCGGTCGAGCGCGCGGTGCTCAGCAACAACGCCCAGGTGCTCTGCATGGGTCAGCGCGTGGTGGGCATCGAGCTCGCCCGCCGGCTCGCGAAGGAGTGGCTGGGCTACGAGTTCGACCCGGAGTCGGCGTCGGCGGAAAAGGTCGCGGCGATCGACGGGTACGAGCCCACCGACCGGACCCGAGCGCAGGAGCAGCCCTCGAGCTGCTGACCCAGCGGCTCGGCGCCGGGCACCACCGAGGCAGTTAGGATCGACCGGGCCGGCCGGTGCGGCCGGGGGACACAGCGGTCCGACACGACTCGGGAGGGTGCATGGCCGCCTTGGTCGTGGGTGTCGACGTCGGCACCGGAAGCAGCAAGGGCGTGCTCACCACTCCGGACGGGGTGGTGCTCGCCCGGACGTCCAGGCGCCACCAGATGTCGCTGCCGCGGCCGGGTCACGCGGAGATGGACGCCGAGGCCATCTGGTGGGGCGACGTCGTCTCGATCTGTCGCGAGCTGGCGCTGCACGCCCGGGGCCGGTCGATCGCCGGGCTGTGCGTCAGCGGCATCGGCCCCTGCGTGCTGGTCACCGACGGCGACCTGGTCCCGCTCCGGCCCGGGATCCTCTACGGGATCGATACCAGGGCCTCCGCGGAGATCGACGAGCTCACCGAGCGGTTCGGGGCCGAGGCGATCCTGGCCCGCGCCGGCTGCGAGCTCAGCTCCCAGGCGGTCGGCCCCAAGCTGCTCTGGCTGCGTCGCCACGAGCCCGAGGTGTGGGCACGTACTCGGCGCTGGTTCGGCTCGAGCTCGTACGTCGTGGCCAGGCTGACCGGGGAGTACGTCCTCGACCACCACACCGCCAGCCAGTGTGCGCCGCTCTACGACCTCCCGGCCAGGGACTGGGCGACCGACTGGGTCGAGGAGACCCTGGGCGACCTGGAGATGCCCCGCCTCGCCTGGCCGGGCGAGGTGGTCGGCACCCTGCGGGCCTCCGCCGCCGACTCGACCGGCCTGCCCGCAGGCACCCCCGTCATGGCCGGCACCGTGGACGCCTGGGCCGAGGCGTTCAGCTGTGGTGTGCGGCAGCCCGGCGACCTGATGCTCATGTACGGCTCCACGATGTTCTTCGTGCAGACCGGTCGCGACCTCAAGCCCTGTCCCCCGATGTGGACGACGATGAGCGTGGAGCCGGGCATGATGACGTTCGCCGGCGGGATGGGTACCTCGGGCAGCCTGCTGTCCTGGGTCCAGGAACTCACCGGGAACGTCGACATCGCGACGCTCGCCGAAGAGGCGGCGCGGACGCCGCCCGGCTCGGAAGGCCTGTTGCTGCTGCCCTACTTCGCCGGTGAGCGGACGCCGATCTTCGACCCGCACGCCCGCGGCGTCGTCGCCGGGCTCTCCCTGCGCCACCGACGCGGCCACCTGTACCGCGCCATCTATGAGGGCATCGCCTACGGCGTGCGCCAGATCCTCGAGCTCCTCGAGGAGGCCGGCGGTCCAGCGTCCCGGGTGGTGGCGGTCGGTGGAGGGACGCGGAGCGGCCCGTGGACCCAGATCGTCAGTGACGTCAGCGGGATCAGCCAGCTCGTCCCGGAGCAGACGATCGGGGCGTCGTACGGCGACGCGCTCCTCGCGGCCATCGGCTCCGGCCTCGTGCCGCCGGACACCGACTGGACCCGGATCGTCGGGGAGGTCGTGCCGAACCCCGAGAACCGGGCGATCTACGACGAGCTCTTCGAAGCGTTCACCACTCTCTACCCCACCACCCGCGACCACGTGCACCAGCTTGCCGAGATGCAGGAGGCGGTGGGCGGACCTGGGCCACCCAGAACCGTGGACGGAGCACCACAGCACCTGCCGCCGGGCGCGGGCCGCCGCCCTTGGGACGGAACATAGTCCCGTGCCCGAACAGCAGCCCGCCAGGGGTCGGCTCCGTACCGTGCGCCCGGACGGCATCCCGGTCTACGGGCATCCGACCCGCCTGGGTGTGCCACCGGTGCTGGTCAACCGGATCGACCTCGAGGCCGACCACCCGCACCTACCGCTGAGCCACCAGCACGCGCACGACTTCCTCGTGCTCGTCTACGTCGAGCGGGGCGAGGGCACCGTCTCGCTGAACGGCCGGGAAACGCCGCTGCGCGACGGTGACGTGCACGCCGTCCCGCCGGGGCAGGTGATCGACTCGGCGACGCTCGCCGACCTCCACCACTGCCAGGCCTGGAGCGTTGCCTTCATGCCGGACGCCGTCCCGTCGCTCGTCTCGGTGTCGCCCCTCGCCTGGGGGCACCACCCGATCCTCGCGCTGTTCGCGCTCGCGGACCTGCCGGCGGGGGCGAGCGCCAACGTCCCCGCCGGCGAGCGCGCACGCTGGTCGGCGTGGCTGACGGAGCTCTCCGATGAGCTGTCGGCGCCGGACCGGCTGGGCGCACGCGACGCCGTCTCGGCCTTGCTGACGCGGATCCTCATCGGGGCGGCGCGGCTGGCGCCGTCGGCCCCCGCACCGCCGGACCCGCTGGTGACGCGGGTCTTCGACGAGATCGAGGCGACGTTCCGCGAACCGGTGTCGGCGGCCGATGTCGCCCGCTCCCTGGGCTACACGGCCGGCTATCTGACGACGGTGGTCCGCGAGCGCACGGGCCGCACGCTGCTCGAGTGGATCACCGAGCGCCGTATGACGGAGGTGCGCCGGATGCTCCGCGACACCGATCTGCCGCTCGGCGTCGTGGCCGCACGAACCGGCCTGCGCGACGCGACCTACCTCGTCCGGCGGTTCAAGGAGCGGTACGGGATCACGCCGGACCGCTGGCGACGGAGCGAGCGGGTGTGAGTTCACCTCGTATATCAGTTAGTTTTGGGTCGCGCATCGGCAATGCCGATGTGTGCCACTCACCGAACGGAGCCCCCATGTCTCGCAACCGCGCCCTCCTCACGGCCGCCGCAGCCTCTGCTGCCCTCCTGGCCCTGACCGGCTGCGGCAGCTCGGGCGAGTCCGGCGGCGCGGGCGAAGAGCTCGGGCTGGTCTCCGGCGACACGCTCACCGTCGCCACCGAGGGCACATACCGGCCGTTCAGCTACCACGACGAGTCGGGCAAGCTCGTCGGCTACGACGTCGAGGTCGCCGAGGCCGTCGCCGAGAAGCTGGGCGTGGAGATCAAGTTCCAGGAGACCCAGTGGGACGCGATCTTCGCCGGGCTCGACGCCGGGCGCTTCGACACCATCGCGAACCAGGTGTCCATCACCCCGGAGCGCGAGGCCGACTACGTCTTCTCGACGCCGTACACCGTGTCGAACGGTGTGCTCGTGGTGAGCGCCGACAACGACGACATCAAGGGCTTCGACGACCTCGAGGGCAAGACCACGGCCCAGTCGCTCACGAGCAACTGGAACACGCTCGCCAAGGAGAGCGGCGCCGAGGTCGAGGCCGTCGAGGGCTGGGCGCAGGCGGTCGCGCTGCTCGAGCAGGGTCGGGTGGACGCCACGATCAACGACAGCCTCACCTACCTCGACTACGCCAACACCGAGGACGCCTCGGGCATCAAGGTGGCCACGGAGACGGACGAGGAGTCGCAGTCGGCCTTCGTCGCCACACCGGAGCGCGAGGCGCTCACGGAGGCCATCGACGGCGCCCTCGAGGAGCTGCGCACCGACGGGACGCTGGCCGAGCTGGGCGAGAAGTACTTCGGCGAAGACGTCTCCGAGTGACCCGCCGGGCGACGTCTCTCGGCCGAGCGTAGCGAGAGGGACACATGGACTGGCAGCTCATCGCCGACTCGTTCTGGCCGCTCCTGCGCGGCGGACTCACCGGCACCATCCCGCTCGCGCTCGCGTCGTTCGCGATCGGGCTGGTGCTGGCGCTCGTCGTCGCGCTGCTGCGCCTGTCGCCGAACCGGCTGCTGTCGTGGATCGCCGGCGCGTACATCTCGCTGATCCGGGGCACCCCGCTGCTGGTGCAGCTCTTCGTGATCTTCTACGGCATGCCTTCGGTGGGCATCCTGCTCGACCCGTGGCCCAGCGCGATCATCGCGTTCTCCCTGAACGTGGGCGGCTACGCGGCCGAGGTGATCCGTGCGGCGATCCTGTCGGTCCCGAAGGGACAGTGGGAGGCGGGCTGGACGGTCGGCATGTCCCCCGCCCGATCGCTGCGCCGGATCATCCTGCCGCAGGCCGCACGTGTGTCGGTGCCACCGCTCTCGAACACCTTCATCTCGCTGGTCAAGGACACGTCGCTCGCGGCGCTCATCCTGGTCACCGAGATGTTCCGCAAGGCGCAGGAGATCGCCACGTTCTCGAACGAGTTCATGACGGTCTATCTGGAGGCGGCCCTGATCTACTGGCTGTTCTGCACGGTGCTCTCCACCGGCCAGAACGTACTCGAGAAGAGGCTGGACCGGTATGTCGCGCACTGACCGCACCGACCGTCCCGGATCCGGGAGCCTGCTGACCGCGCGGGGCATCGAGAAGTCGTTCGGCACCAACCACGTGCTGCGCGGGGTGGACCTGGAGGTCCGGCGCGGTGAGGTGGTCGCCCTGATCGGAGCGTCCGGGAGCGGCAAGACGACGGTGCTGCGCTCACTCAACGGGCTCGAGACGCCAGATGCCGGGCTGCTCGAGCTCGAGGGCGGCCCGGCGGTCGACTTCGCGGCCCAGGCCGCCGCCAGGACCGGCGGCTGGGCCGGCCGACGCGCCGGTGCGCGCCGGGCGAAGGCGGAACGTGCGGCCCTGCGTGACCGGTCGGCGATGGTGTTCCAGCACCACAACCTGTTCCCGCACCGCACGGTCCTCGAGAACGTGATCGAGGGCCCCACGCAGGTCAAGCGGATCCCCCGCGCGACGGCGATCGGCCGCGCCGAGGAGCTCCTGGCCCGCGTCGGCCTCTCCGACAAGCGCGACGCCTACCCGCACGAGCTGTCCGGCGGCCAGCAGCAGCGCGTCGGCATCGTGCGCGCACTCGCGCTCGGGCCGGACCTCCTGCTGTTCGACGAGCCGACGTCGGCCCTCGACCCCGAGCTGGTGGGCGAGGTGCTGACCGTGATGAAGGAGCTCGCGGACGAGGGCTGGACCATGGTCGTGGTGACGCACGAGCTGCAGTTCGCGCGCCAGGTAGCGGACGAGGTGCTGTTCCTGGACGGCGGCGTAGTGATCGAGCGCGGCGCCCCGGCCCAGATCTTCAGCAACCCGGCGGAACCCCGCACCCGCCGCTTCCTCGACCGCATCCTCCACCCCCTGGACTAACTCACCTTCGAGGCCTAAGTTTCTTCGCTTTGAGGCCGCTCAAAGCGAAGGAACTTAGGCCTCGAAGGGAAGGGGGCGGGGGTTGGGGGGACGGGTGGGGCGGAGGGCGGGCGGGTTATTCGCCCGGGTAAGTTAGGCCTATCTGGGTGCGGATCTCGTCCAGGGTGGCCATGATCGCTACCGTCTCGGCTCGGGGCAGCAGCGGGCTGTCCAGCTCGCCGGTCGCGACGAGGCGCTCCGCCTCAGCGGCCTGGAAATGCATTCCGCGGCCCGTCACCTCGGTCGAGAAGGTCTCCGTCTCGGTGCCGGCGGCGTCGTACACGTGGACCGTCGTCGGGTTGTACCAGACGGCGTCGATCTCGATGCGGCCCTCGGTGCCAAGGATCGATGCCCGGTTGGGGCCCTTCGTGTCCGACGCCGAGACCGTGGTGGCGACGCGGGCGCCGTCGTACCCGAAGATGGTCGCGATGGTCGCGTCCGCGCCCGTCTCCTTGAACGTCGCGTGCGACTGCACCGTGAGCGGCTCGCCGAACACGTCCCAGGCGAACGAGACCGGGTAGATGCCGAGGTCGAGCAGGGAGCCGCCACCCAGGGCGAGGTCGTTGATGCGGTGGGCCGGGTCGTCGGGCAGGTCCTGGGTGTGGTCCACCATCAGGGTGCGCACCTCGCCGAGCACACCCGAGGCGATGATCTCGCGCACGCGCGCCATGTGCGGCAGGAACCTGGTCCACATGGCCTCCAGCGCCACGAGGCCCTTCTGCTCGGCCAGCTCCGCGATCTCCCGTGCCTCGGCGGCGTTGAGCGTGAACGGCTTCTCGACCAGGACGTGCTTACCTGCCTCCAGCACGAGCCTCGCGGCCGCCACGTGCATCGGGTGCGGCGTGGCCACGTAGACGATGTCGACCTCGGGGTCGTTCACGAGGTCCTCGTACGAGCCGTGCGCCGTCGGGATACCGAAGCGCTGCCCGAAGTCCTGCGCCTTCTCCAGCGATCGCGACCCCACCGCCTGCACGGTGAAGCCGTTGTCGTTCAGGTCTGATGTGAAGGCCGAGGCGATCCCGCCGGCCCCCAGGATTCCCCATCGCAGGTGTGTCATGCGCCCGAGCGTAGTGCCCGGGCCGGGCCACACCGTTTTCGGTCATGGAAACGGCGTCGGCCGAACTCGCCGAGACTGGTCTCGGCGAGCTCGGCCAACGCCGAGCGAGGTCAGCTGGTCGAGGTCAGTTGACCAGGATGGTCATCTGACCGCTGCGGGTGTGCTGCGACAGCACCTTGATGGTGGTGCCGGTACCGCCGACCTTCACGGAGTGGCCCGGGTTGGCCGGGTCGTAGTAACGCTCCGGGTCGCTGTCGTCGAAGGTCCGGACGGGCCACTGCTTGTGCTGGAACAGTCGCGTCATCTCGGTCTCCGACACCTCACGGTGCAGCGAGATCCGGTCGGTCCGCTGGAGGCCGAACGTCGCGTCGAACGACTGGATCCGGTTGCGAGCGATCGAGGTGTCCGACCACCGCAGAGCCTCCGGACGCGCGTCGACCGGCAGGGCCTGACCGCCACCCGGGTGCTGCGACGTGTTGTTGTCGCCGTACAGGCTGTTCACGTACCAGATCAGCAGGCCGTCCTGGTACGGGAAGTGCTCCACCCGGTTGCTGTTGCTGAAGCCCCAGCCGAAGTTGTACGGACCCTCTCGCAGCGTCTCGTCGTACCCGCCGTACACGCGGTTCTCCGCCACGTAGTAGTGCGAGTACTCGACCTCGTAGGTGCCGTCGGCACCGACCGTCACGAAGCCGTCGGTGGTCCAGTCGGCCGAGTCCTCGAAGTCCTCGGTGAGCGCGGTGCCCACGGCGACGTCGTCGACCATGAGGCCGGTCTCGCTGACGCCGCCGTCGCTCGAGTAGCGGAACCGGACCGAGGCCGTCTCGCCCGCGTAGTCCGCCAGGTCGGCGGTGAGGTCGACCCAGGCGCCGTCCGAGCTACCGGTGATGCCGTTGCCCGGGTTGGTGCCGTTCGGGTCCTCGTCCGACGCGAGGTTGTTCGGCAGCGCGGTCCACGACGCACCGTCGTCGGTGGAGATCTCCGCGAACGCGTAGTCGAAGTCGAGCTCGATCGCGTACTGGACCTTCGCGGTCAGCGACGCGGCGTCCGGCACGGTGAACGACGGCGACGCGAACGTGTTGTTCAGGTTGTTGCCCGTGCCGGAGTATGCGAACGAGCCGTCGAGCGGCTCGACGCCCAGATCGATCTGCTCGACGCCGTCGGGCAGGTTCACGATCGCGGCCTGGTCCCGGGTGGTGGCGTGGAACGCCGGGCCGAGCTTGACCCGCTCACGCTCCCCCGCCTCTACCGTCTCGTAGTCGAGCCAGCCCAGGAAGAGCTTCTCGGTGGCGCCCATGTGGTTGGGCGTGGTGCCGATGGTGCCGTCACCGTGGCCCAGCCACGAGCCGGAGCTCATGAGGTTCCAGAAGCCGGTGCCGTTCTCGCCACCGTTGGTGTCGTAGTAGTCCGGCAGGCCGAGGTCGTGGCCGAACTCGTGCGCGAAGACACCGAGGCCGCCGTTCTCCGGCTCCGTGGTGTAGTCACGGATCCAGAGGTCGGAGTCGCCGATCTTGATGCCGCCGAGCTTCTCGAAGTCGGCCGGACCGTCGGTGCCCAGGCCGCCCTGGTTGACCGACCAGCGGTGCGACCAGATGGCCGACTCGGGTGCGCCGGCCTCCTCGCCCTCACCGGCGTGGATCGCCTGGAAGTGGTCGATGTACCCGTCGGCCTCGGCGGTGATGCCGTCGCCGTCCATGTCGTAGCGGTCCCAGACGTCGAACGACTTGAGGTAGGCGTCGATCTCCTCGGCGGTCTTGCCCGCCGCGACCTGCTGCTCGTACCAGGCGTCAGCGGTGTCCTGGATGAACCGCGTCATGTCCTCGCCGGACTCGGTGGTGCCGTAGGACGCCGAGCTGTACGGCACGGTGACCCAGTCGGACACGTCACCCTGCAGGTCGAACCGGCCCGACGACATCTCGTCGTAGACACCGGCGAACGACTCGCCGTTCTGGTCCTCCAGCCCGGTGAAGAACATCTCCATGAAGTGGTCCCGGGAGAAGTCCGGCTCCCAGTAGGTGGAGTTGTCGTCCTCCGCAGGCTCGGGGATCTCGTTGTGCCCTGGGCCCGCCGCGGCGTCCGGGTAGCGGTCGTCCACCTGGTCACCGAAGTCCACGAGGATGCTGAACAGCTGCGCGGTCTCCTCGACGCCGTACTGCACGTAGTCGCGCGGGGAGATCTCCACGACCTTCGAGGCTCGGGAGCCCTTGCCCCGGGTCTCGACCTTGGCCTCTCCGGTCGCGACCATGTCGACGGCGAGCTGTCGCTTCTCGGTCTGCTTCTCGGCGAGGACGTCGGGACGGTTGTCCTCCTTCGCGGGCGCCGCCGCCTGCGGCGGCGCCTCCTCGGCATGGGGTGCTGCCGAGGCTGTCATCGGCACGGCAGCCGTGGAGAGCAGCAGTGCTGCCCCCGCGCCGACGGCACAGATGCGTGGATTCATTTTTCCTCCGTGAAGAGAGCGGCGTCCGGGACGAGGAGGTGATTCGGGTCGCCGGACCTACCGGGACACCAATGTCCCTGGATGAGGAAACCAGGGAAATATTACGACAATGTTGCCTACGACACAGGTTCCGTACATGCCGTATGCCGGAGTTGCCCGGCTAGAATCGATTCGAGGCCGCGTACGTTTGTCGTGTCCGCCGGGCCCCTTCCTGTCGTCCGGGTGAAACCAGCCCGCCGACCAGCCGGAGAACACCATGAGCGTGAGCACGAACGCCACCGCAGCGAGCTTCGCCGCGCCCCCCGTGAACCAGCGCCGGGCGGCCGTCGCGCTCCTCGCGCTCTCGGTCTCGGCGTTCACCTTCGTCACGGCCGAGAACCTGCCGGGCGGGCTGCTCACGCTCATCGCCCCCGACCTGGGCCGCACCACGTCCGAGATCGGCCTGCTGGTCACCGCCTACGCCGCCGTCGTCGTCCTCACGTCGTGGCCGCTCTCGCGCCTCACGCGCCGGTTCCCGCGTCGCTACGTGCTGGCGGCGACCACCGCGGTGTGCGCCGTCGGGACGCTCTGGTCGGCGGTTGCCATCGGCTACGCGGACCTGATGGCCGCGCGCATGGTCACAGCCCTCGGGCAGGCGCTGTTCTGGTCTGTCGTCACGCCGGCCGCCGCGAGCCTGTTCGCCCCCGCGGTCCGCGGCAAGATGATCGCGCGGCTCGCCATCGGCAACTCGCTCGCACCGCTGCTCGGCGTGCCGCTCGGCACCTGGGTGGGGCAGCAGACCAGCTGGCGCACCGCCTTCCTGGCGTTCTCCGTGGTCAGCCTCGTCGCGTGCATCACCATGGCGATCGCGATGCCGAACGTCGACGCCGAGCAGAGCGGCACGGCCCTCGGCACGCACCCGAGCATGCGCCACTTCCTGGTGCTCATGGCCGTCACCGTCCTGCTCGTGACCGGCGGTTTCATGATGATCACGTTCGTCACCCAGTTCCTGCTGGAGACGGCGGGCTTCCCCGACCGGTACCTCAGCGCGCTGCTGCTGGGCCAGGGCGCCGCGGGCCTGACGGGCACCCTCCTGATCGGCCAGGTGCTCGACAAGCGGCCGTGGCAGACGGTGCTCGTGGCCCTCAGCCTGCTGACCGGCGCGTTGCTGCTGCTCTGGGGGCTCGGGCACATCCCTGCCCTCGCCCTGGTCGGGCTGGCCCTGTTCGGGCTCGCCTTCAGCGCGATCCCGCCCGCGCTGTCGTTCCTGTCCATGCAGGTCGCCCCGGGCGCCACGGAGTCCGCGACCGCGATATCGAGCTCGGTGTTCAACATCGGGATCGGCAGCGGATCGGCGCTCGGGGCGCTCGTGGTGGCCACGGTCGGCGTCGGCACGGTGCCCCTGGTCGGAGCGGCTTTCGTGCTGGCCGCGCTGGTGGTTCTCGCGATGGACCTGCGGGCGACGAAGCGGCGCGCTACTTCGCTGCGTCCTTGAGGGTCCCCTTCACGGGCTCCTCCGAGCTGACGATGCACTGCAGGGTGCGGTCGTCCAGCAGCTCCCAGGTGTCCTTCGTCGGGTAGAAGCCGGTGTAGCCGTACACCGACTCGTCGTAGGAGATGCCGACGAACTTCTCGAACTCGGCGTAGCACCAGTGCTCGAACGTCTTGGCCATGCCCTTCTCGCCAGGGAACTTGTCGCCCTCCATGACCAGCTCGGCATAGACCTCGCCGGTGTGCGGCTCGGCGCAGGGCACCACCGGAACCGACTCGACCTCGTACTCCTCGCCCGCCGCGTGGTCGTCGTACCCGGCGAGGGCCGCCAGGTCGATGCAGTCGCCCTTCAGGATCTCGAAGGCGTCCGCCTCCGCCGAGGCGGTGATCTCGCCACCCGGCTCGTCACGCGGGGGCTCGCCGCCCGACATGATCTCGTCGAGAACCGCACCACAGCCGGTGAGCATCGTCAGCGAGACGGTCAGCGCGGCACTGGCCGCGAGCAGCCGAGCCGGTCGGGCGGACGTGCGGGGCTCGGACATCCGGCCGGCGCGGCCGACTGCGTTGCGGACGGCGTTGCGGACGGAACGGAAAGTGCGGTTCATCGACTCTTCCTCGGAGATCTGCACGACGACAGAGGCCGCCGTCACGGCCAGGACGGCCGTCCCGAAAACTACCGGCACAACCACCGTCGCCAGGCTCCGACGTGCAACTATTCGGTCACGACCTTCCTGGCGGCCGGGCGTTGTCGCCCGGCGCCGCTCGGTGTCGCCCGGCGCCGGGCTGTTCACGCGCCGTTCACCCCGGCGAACCGACTCGGCTCTACCGTGAGATCGCCGCGGACCACCGCGCACCACACCAACGCACCGAGCCGTGCCCTCCCCGGCACCGGCGAAGAAGGAGCAGCCATGCGAGCCAGCACCCCCGCGCGCCTGACCGCCGCCGCTGCGGCAGCAGCCCTGCTGGCCGGGGCGTTCGTCGCCTCGGCAGGCACGGCGGCGGCAGGCACGACGTCCGCAGGCACGACGTCGGCAGGCACGGCGACGACGTCGGCGGCGGACGGGCTCTCGGCGGGCACGTCGTCCGGGGCCGGCCGGCCCGGCAACGGGCACCGGACCCTGCGCGCCGCCACCTACAACCTGTCGCTCAACCGCGCGGAGGAGGGCGAGCTCGTCGCCGACCTGTCCACGGGCGACGACGCCCAGGCGGCGGCGGTGGCCGAGGTGATCCAGCACGCCGACCCCGACATCGTGCTGCTCTACGAGTTCGACTACTCCGGCGACGCCGACCCGTACGCCGCCGCGGACCTGTTCCGCGAGAACTATCTCGAGGTGCCGCAGGGCACCGGTGAGCCGGTCGAGTACCCGTACGCGTTCGTCGCGCCGGTGAACACGGGCGTCCCGAGCGGCTTCGACCTGAACAACGACGGGGCGGTGGGCGGGGGCGACGACGCGCTCGGCTTCGGCCTGTTCCCCGGGCAGTACGGCATGGTGGTGCTGTCCAAGTACCCGATCCAGCACCACCGGGTGCGCACGTTCCAGGACTTCACGTGGCAGGACATGCCCGGTGCACTGCTGCCCGACGACCCCGCCACCGACGCGCCGGCCGACTGGTACTCGGCCGAGGAGCTGGCGGTCATGCCGCTGTCGAGCAAGTCGCACTGGGACGTCCCGGTGCGCGTCGGCCGCGACATCGTGCACGTCCTGGCGGCGCATCCGACACCGCCGTCGTTCGACGGAGCCGAGGACCGCAACGGCCTGCGCAACCATGACGAGATCCGGTTCTGGGCCGACTACGTGCGCGGTGGCCGCGCCGCCCGCTACCAGTACGACGACGAGGGCCGGCGCGGCGGGCTGCGTCCCGGCTCGTCGTTCGTGATCGTGGGCGACTACAACGCCGACCCTGTCGACGGCGACTCCGTGGACGCGGCGATCGACCAGCTGCTGCGCCATCCCCGGATCAGCGACCCGCGGGCGACGTCGGCGGGCGCACCCGAGGCTGCCGCGCTCCAGGCCGGGGCGAACCTCGACCACCGGGGCGACCCCGCGCTGGACACCGCCGACTTCGCGGACACGACGCCGGGCAACCTGCGCGTCGACTACGTGCTGCCGTCGCGCGACCTGCGGGTCCGGGACGCCGGCGTCTTCTGGCCGACCGCCGCCGACCCCCTCTCCCGCCTCACGGGCACGTACCCGTTCCCGACCAGCGACCACCGCCTGGTCTGGGCGGACCTGAAGCCCTGAGACCGCTGAGTGCGGGATCTTCGCCCCTCCAGCTCCGTCTGGAGGGCGAGAATCCCGCACTCAGCGGTGGTCTTCGCGGATAGGCTGACGCGGTGTCCGATCCCCTGACCCCCGCCACGATCGACCCCGCCACCACGCCCCCGTCCACGCCGCGCCGCCAGAGCGAGCGCACGTTCCACGGGGACACCGTCACGGACGACTACGAGTGGCTCCGTCGCAAGGACGACCCCGAGGTCGTCGCGCACCTGGAGGCGCAGAACGCGTGGGCCCTCGCCCAGCAGGAGCATCTCGCGCCCCTCCGGCAGACCTTGTTCGACGAGATCAAGGGCCGCACCCTCGAGACCGACCTCTCCGTCCCCTCGCGCGACGGAAACTGGTGGTACTACGCCCGCACGGTCGAGGGTCAGCAGTACCCGATCCACGCGCGGTACCCCGCCGCCGGACCTGACGACTGGACCCCCCGGCTGCTCGAGCCCGGCGAGCCGGTACCGGGCGAGCAGGTGCTGCTGGACCAGAACGTCGCGGCCGACGGCCACGACTTCTTCGCCCTGGGCTCGCTCGATGTGTCCGACGACGGCTCCCGGCTGCTCCACGCTTCCGACACGGCCGGTGACGAGCGCTACACGCTGCGCGTCCGGGACCTGGCCACGGGCGAGGACCTCCCGGACGAGGTGCGGGACACCGCGCCCGGCGCACTGTTCGCGCCCGACGGCGAGCACATCTTCTACCTCACCGTCGACGAGGCCTGGCGCCCGTGGCGGGTCTGGCGGCACCGGCTCGGCACGCCGGCGTCCGACGACGTGCTCGTGTTCGAGGAGCCCGACGAGCGCTACTGGGTGGGCGTAGGGCTGTCGCGGTCGAAGAAGTACCTGCAGATCGAGCTCGGCTCCAAGGTCACGAGCGAGTCGTGGCTGCTGGAGTCCGACGACCCGACCGGTGAGTTCCGGGTCGTCTGGCCGCGTCGCGAGGGCGTCGAGTACACGGTGGAGCACGCGGTGCTGCCCGTGTCGCTGGTCGAGCCGGCTTCGCTGCCGGAGCCCCCCTCGCTGGTCGACCCGCCCTCGCCGGTCGAGCCGGCCGAGAGTACCCGTGACGTCCTCCTGATCCTGCACAACAAGGACGCGCTGAACTTCGAGCTGGTCAGCTCCCCCGTCCCGGCGCGCGGCGACACCGTCACCCCGGAGGCGGCGACCGTCGTCGTGCCGCACGCTCCGGACGTACGGCTGGAGGGCGTGAGCGCGAGCGAGCGCTACCTGGTCCTCTACTACCGCCGAGAGGCGATCTCCCGGTCGGCGGTCCTGTCGTTGGTCGACGAGGGCGGCCAACGGACGGCCTGGGACTTCCAGGAGATCTCGTTCGGTCAGCCGCTGGAGTCGGTCGGCGCGGGCGTGGGCGTGTGGGAGCAGCCCAACCTCAAAGCCGGCTACACCTCGTTCGTGACACCGCAGTCGCTCTACCTGTACGACGTCGCTTCCGGCGAGCGCACCCTGCTCAAGCAGCAGCCGGTGCTCGGCGGCTACGACCCCGGCGACTACGACCAGCGCAGGGAGTGGGCGGTTGCCGAGGACGGGACGCGGATCCCGATCTCCCTGGTCTGGCGCAAGGACAAGGTGAGGTTCGGGGTCTCGACAGGCTCGACCACCGAAACAGGCTCGACCACAGGCGTCCCCGCCGAGCCCGCGCCCCTCCTCCTCTACGGGTACGGCGCCTACGAGATGTCGATAGACCCCTATTTCTCGGTGCCGCGCCTGAGCCTGCTGGACCGCGGCGTCGTGTTCGCCGTCGCGCACGTGCGGGGCGGCGGCGAGATGGGTCGTGCCTGGTACGACGACGGCAAGCTGTCCGCCAAGCGCAACACCTTCACCGACTACGTGGCCTGTGGCCGGCACCTCGTCGGCACCGGCTGGACGTCGTCCGACCGTATGGTGGCCGACGGCGGCAGCGCCGGCGGGCTGCTCGTCGGGGCCGCCACCAACCTGGCGCCCGAGCTGTTCACGGGCGTGCTGGCCGGGGTGCCGTTCGTGGACGCGCTGACGTCGATGCTCGACCCGACACTCCCCCTGACGGTCACCGAGTGGGACGAGTGGGGCGACCCGCTGCACGATCCCGAGGTGTACGCGTACATGCGCTCGTACACGCCGTACGAGAACGTGGCCGACGACGCGTCGCACTACCCCCGGATCCTCGCGACGACCAGCTTCAACGACACCCGCGTGCTGTACGTGGAGCCCGCGAAGTGGGTGGCCCGGCTGCAGGCCGCCGGCGCGCCGGCGATGCTCAAGATCGAGATGTCAGCGGGACACGGCGGCGTCTCGGGGCGCTACTCCGCGTGGGAGCAGATCGCGTTCGAGCACGCGTGGGTGCTCGACGTGCTGGGCCTCGCCGACCACTGACCGGTACCGACCAGCGGAGGCGGCTCGACCTCAGAGGGCGTCGGTGAGCGCCCGGACGAACCCGTCGACGTCCGCCTCCGTGGTGTTCCACGCGCACATCCAGCGCACCTCGACGCGGTCCGCCGTCTCGCCCGGTGCCCAGTCGTAGAAGCGCGTGTGGGCACGTGCCCGGTCGGCAGCGGCGCACGGCAGGGTCGCGAACACCACGTTGGCGTCGGTCGGACAGGTTATCCGGACGGTCCCGGCCAGGCCTGCCGCCTCGACGCCCGCGCGCAGCCGCGCTCCCATCGCGTTGGAGTGCGCGGCGTTGCGCAGCCACAGCGGCGCGCTCTCCCCGGTGCCGGACGTCGGTGTGCCTGGCTCACCGAGCAGCGCCAGGAGCTGCGCCGACACGAACCGGGTCTTCGACGCGAGCTGCATGGTGGCCTTGCGCAGGTACGGCACGGCCTCGACGAGCCCGGCCGATGCGCCGCCCGCCCCGCGCGCGCCCACCACGCCGTCGGCCAGCACCACTACCGCCTCGCCGAGCATGCCGCCGTTCTTCGCCGCGCCGAGGGACACGATGTCCACGCCGACGTCGGTGGTGATCTCCCGCAGCCCGACGCCGAGCGTGGCCGCCGCGTTCGCCAGACGTGATCCGTCGAGGTGCACGCGCAGGCCGGCGGCGTGAGCGGTGTCGGCGAGGAGCTTGAGGTCGGCAGGCGAGTAGACGGTGCCGAGCTCGGTGACCTGCGTGAGGCTCAGGACGGCCGGCTGCGCGCGCTGCACGTTGCCGATGTCGCCGGCGTAGCGGTCGACGGCGTCGGGCCCGATGCGGCCCTCCACGCTCGGTGCGGCGAGGACCTTGAGGCCGCCGACGCGTTCGGGGGCGCCGTTCTCGTCGGTGTGGACGTGCGCGATGTCGCTGGCGATCACGCCACCCCAGCGCGGTGCGGCGGCCATGAGGCTGATGACGTTCGCGCCCGTGCCGTTCAGGACCGGGAAGATGCGGGCCTGGTCGCCGAACACCTCCGTGGCGCGCTCCTGGAGACGGGCCGAGACAGGGTCGTCACCGTACGAGACGGCGGCCCCGAGGTTGGCCGCGCCGATAGCGGCCATGACCTCAGGATGAACGGGGGCGTAGTTGTCGGAGGCGAGCTGCAGCACCCGACCATTCTCCCCCGCCCCTTCCCGTTGAGTGCTGGGTATTTGTCATGCGAAACCGATTCCGGCGGACAAATACCCAGCACTCAACGGAAGGGCGGGTCAGGAGGCCTTGTTCACGTCCTCCGCCAGGGTGCCCAGGTACAGCGAGATCACCTTGGGGTCGGCCTGGAGCTCCCGGCCGGTCCCGGTGTGCGCGTCCCTGCCCTGGTCCAGCACGTAGCCCCGGTCGCAGATCTGCAGGCAGCGCCGCGCGTTCTGCTCCACCATGATCACGGAGACGCCCGCCTTGTTGATCATGCGGGTCCGCAGGAACGTCTCGTCCTGCCGCACGGGCGACAGGCCCGCGGACGGCTCGTCGAGCAGCAGCACCGACGGGTTCATCATGAGCGCACGAGCCATCGCGACCATCTGGCGCTCACCGCCCGACATGGCTCCGGCTCGCTGCGAACGCCGCTCCCCCAGGGTCGGGAAGAGGTCGGTGATGAACTCGAACCGCTCCTTGAACGTCTTGGGGCGCAGGAACACGCCCATGCGCATGTTCTCCTCGACGGTGAGCGAGGGGAACACGTTGTTGTTCTGCGGCACGAACCCGACGCCGCGCTCCACGAGCCGGTTCGCTTTCATGCCCGTGATGTCGTCGCCCTCGAGGGTCACCGTGCCGCTGTGGATCTTCACGAGCCCGAACAGTGCCTTGAGCAGGGTCGACTTGCCGGCTCCGTTGGGGCCGATGATGCCCACCAGCTCGCCCTTGGCCACCTCGATGGAACACTCCTGGAGGATGTTGACGCCGGGTACGTAGCCCGCCACCAGGTTGTCCGCGCGCAGGAGCTGCTCGGGGGCCTTTGCCTCGGCCTTCTGCGCCTCGGAAACAGTCGCCTTGCTCATCGCTTCTCCTCCTCGGCCTCGAGCCGGGCCAGCACTGCGGGGTCGAGCAGCGCGTCGTCCCCGAGATCCGTGTCGTGGTGGGCGCCGAGGTAGGCGTCCACGACCGCCTGGTCCTGCATCACGCTCTCCGGCGGGCCCTCCGCGACGATACGGCCCTCTGCCATGACGACCACCCAGTCGGAGATGTGCCGCACGGCGTGCATGTCGTGCTCGACGAAGAGCACGGTCATGCCCTCGTCCCGCAGCGCCTGGACGTGCCCCAGCAGGGACTGCACCAGGGCAGGGTTCACGCCGGCCATGGGCTCGTCGAGCATGATCATGGTCGGGTCGGTCATCAGCGCCCGCGCCATCTCCAGCAGCTTGCGCTGGCCACCCGAGAGCGACCCGGCGAAGTCGTCCTTCTTCGCGGCGAGGTTGAACCGCTCCAGGATCTCCATCGCCTTGATCGTGTTGCGCTTCTCGACGCCCGACCACAACGGCCGGAAGAGGGAGCCGAACAGGTTCTCACCGGGGTTGCCCGGCGCGGCGAGCAGCATGTTCTGCAGGACCGTCAGGCGCGACAGCGCCTTGGTGAGCTGGAACGTGCGGACCATGCCGGTGCGGGCCAGCTTCGCGGCACTGGTGCGAGAGATCTGCCTGCCCTCGAACTCCCACTTGCCCTGGTTGGCCTGGTCGAACCCGGTCAGCAGGTTGAAGAACGTCGTCTTCCCCGCACCGTTGGGACCGATCAGCGCGGTGATCGCGCCGCGCTGGACCTCCAGGTGATCCACGTCGACGGCGGTCATGCCGCCGAAGCGACGCTGCACGCCGGTGGCCCTGAGGATGGTGTCCGGCTTGGCGACGCCGACCTTGGCGTCCACGCGGCTCAGCGTCTCGGTCACCTTCTTGGCGGCGTCGCTACGGTCGTCGTCCGACGTCGCCGCAACCGCCTCGGCGGCAGCCACGGCCCCGATCGGCTCGACGGGCTCGTTCTCGTTCTTCGTCTTCTCAACGGACATCGAAGGCGAGCTCCTTCTTGTTTCCCAGGATGCCTTGCGGCCGGAAGATCACGATGCACATCAGCGCGACGCCCACCATGAGGCCGGCCAGGTGCTCCACGTTCTGCGCCGGCATGATCTCGCTGAGCCCCGCCCGCATGCCCGTGCGGAGCAGCATGTAGACGAAGAAGAACAGCATCGAGCCCAGCACCGGCCCGAACAGGGTGGCGGCACCGCCCAGCAGCATGACGGTCCAGACGAAGAACGTCAGGGTGCGGCCCATGTTGTCGGGGGCGACGGATATGGGTAGCACGAACAACATGCCCGCCAAGGATCCGGCGATACCGCCGAGGATCAGGGCCTGCATCTTGTAGGAGAAGACGTTCTTGCCGAGGGCGCGCACTGCGTCCTCGTCCTCACGGATCCCCTTGAGCACCCGGCCCCACGGGCTCCGGGTGATGAGCCAGACCAGGAGGACGGCGACCAGCACGACGCCCCAGGCGAAGATGCGGGTCCACCAGGAGTCCGACCCGTTGTGGATGTACTCGAGCGGCCCGATCGCGGTCCGCCCGTCCGGCAGCGGGGACAGGTCCTGGAAGGTGCCCTTGTACGAGCTACCAGCAAGTCCCGATGCGCCGCCGGTGTACTCGGCCCAGAGGGTGGACCGGCCGGCGAACCGGATGATCTCCGCCGCGGAGATGGTCACGATCGCGAGGTAGTCCCCGCGCAGCTTCAGCGTGGGGATGCCGAGCACGAGGGCGAGCAGAGCGCCCGCGGCCGCCGCGACCAGGAAGGCGAGCCAGAACGGCGCGCCCTCGATGGTGGCGATCGCGAACCCGTACGCCCCCATCAGCATGAAGCCGGCCTGGCCGATGTTGAGCAGCCCCGTGTAGCCGAAGTGCAGGTTGAGGCCGATCGCCGCGAGAGCGTAGGCGGCGGTGGCGGGCGCGATGAGCTGGCCAAGCGCCAGGATGAGGATTCGACTCAGTTCGTCCATGACGATTCTCCTTTCAGCCGACCCGCACGGCGCGACCGAGCAGGCCCTGGGGCCTGAACAGCAGCACGAGGATGAGGATCAAGAGGCCCGAGGCGTACCGAAGGCTGCTCGGCATACCGGGGATGAGGGTGGACATCTCGACGACGAGGCCGATCACTATCGATCCGGCCAGGGCGCCGAAGGCCGTGCCCATTCCGCCGAGCGTCACCGCCGCGAACATGAGCAGCAGCAGGATCATGCCGAGCGTCCACGTGAACGAACCGAACGAGATGGCGAGCAGCATGCCGGACAGGCCGGCCAGGCCGGTCGACACGGTCCAGACGATCCGCACGATGCGGTCCGGGTTGATCCCCGTCGCCGCAGCCAGCGCGGGGTTGTCGGACACGGCACGGGTCGCACGGCCGATCCGGGTCTGCGTGAGGAACCAGGCGATGACGCCGATCACGGCCAGAGCGACGAGCATCGAGAGCCAGGACGCGGCGCTCAGGGTGATGCCGGCGATCTCGACCGATCGAGCGTTCGACGACAGCACCCGCTGGGAGCGGCCGCCGATGACCATCTGGATCAGGTACTGCAGCGCCATCGACAGGCCGATGGTCACGATCATGAGCTGCATGACGGGTGTGCCACGTCTGCGCAGCGGGCCCCACAGGACCACGTCCTGGAACCACCCCGTCCCGGCGCAGACGACGATCGTGACGAGCACGGCCGCCCAGACCGGCAGACCCCACCAGTTGATGGACACGAACCCGAGCAGGGCACCCAGCGTCACCTGCTCGCCGTGCGAGAAGGTCGAGATGCCGGTGGTGCCGTAGATCAGACTCAGGCCCACCGAGGCGAGCGCGAGCAGCAGGCCGAACCGGATGCCGGAACCGAACTGCTGCCAGACCTGGCTGAACGCCGGCCAGCCCGAGACGTTCTCCGTGGATCCATCGGCACCGATGCCGCTGGCCTCCGCTTCGTCCTCCGCGTCGGCGTCGCCGGCGGTCTCCGACGGCTCCGTCGCCGATCCGGTCTCCGCGGGTGCCGAGCCCGGCGTGATGCTGAACGCACCGCGGGCCGTCGAACCCAGCTGGGCCGTGACCTGTTGTTCCGGGGCGTCCGGCTGCATACCGTCCGGCACCGTCGCCGGATCGAGGGTCAGCGTGTAGCGGCCGACCTCGGGGACCTCGACGGACACCGGTCCGTCGGTGGAGGTCACTACCTCCTCGAAACCCGGGCCGGTGATCGTCACGTCGATGCCGGGCAGGGGTTCGTTGTTCTCGTCGAGCACGATCGGGGAGACACACGCGGTGGTCCCGTCAGGGGTGCATTCGGTCGCGACGTCCGTCGTGGAGGCGGCGGCGGGGGCGGCGAGCATCGCCGCGCTCGCGGTCAAGGCCGCGAGTACCGCCACGACGACGGCGAGGATTCGCCGCGCCGCGGACGCGATCTGTCGGTCGGCTGTCATGTGCCGGGTCCTCCGTGGTGTCTGGGGCTGGCCAGAGGGCTGAGCCTCCGAGCCACCGTTCTCCCCGTGATGTAGCAGCCCTGAACGGGCCGTGTATCGCAAGGTTTTCGCGAGCGTGCCGGAAGTGTAGCCGTGGTTTGTGTCACATTCGGCGCCGCCGGTGTCACACGAAAGGGTTACGATCCGCCTGCATTTGTCTACAGGACACATCAATCCAGGCAGGGCGACGGCCCGGTCACCCTCCGCGCGGAAGGCGATCGGGCCGTCGTCACAAGCGGCTGACTCCCGGCCGTGGCCGGCGGGTCACCCGGTTCGCGGGTTACTCCGCGACCTTGCCCTCGATCGAGCGCTCGAAGACGTTCACGTTGTTCTCGTCGTACTTGTAGACGCCGATGAACGCGGACGTCGGGTCGTTCTGCTCGTTCAGCGGGCCCACACCGGACTGACCGACGTAGTGGATCTCCTCGCCTGCCTCGAGGGCCTCGACGCCCTCCTCGAACGTGGTGACCTCGGTACCGCCGTCGGTACCGGAGACCGCCTTGATGTTCTCCGAGATGGTCGCGCCGTCGGTGCCGTCACCGCGGACGGCGGCGAGCGCGGCCAGGATGACGGCGTCGTACGACTCCGGCCCGTAGGAGTAGTCCGTGAGCTCTTCGCCCTCGTTCTCCTGGTACCAGGTGTTCAGGCGGTCCTTGAAGTCCTCAGGAGCCTGCGCGCCAGGAATCGTGCCGACGACGCCCTCGAGCGTGCCGGGGTCGAAGTCCGGCTCGTACGAGGCGGTGTTGCCGTCGCAGAAGTACGTGGTGCCGTTGAAGTCCCAGTTCTGCGCCGTGAGCTCGGACACGATCGCCTTGGTCTCCTCGAAGGCGATCACCGCGATGGCGTCCGGCTTGGCCGCCAGGGCGTCCGTGACGATCGAGGAGAAGTTGCTCTCCCCGGGAGGGAACTCGTCGCCCGCGTCGGTGGCGCCGTAGACGACCTCGCCACCGCCGGCCTCGACCGCCTGCTGGATGTTGTCGCGCAGGCCGGTGCCGTAGGCCTCGTCCTGGACGATCATGGCGACCTTCTGGTGACCACCGTCGAGGATCAGCGAGCCGAGCGCCGCACCCTGCACGGTGTCCGGCGGCGCCGTACGGGTGAAGAACTCGCTCGCGCCCGAGAGGTCGGTGGCCGTGTTGGCCGGGGAGATCTGCATGACGCCGGCCTCGGTGAACTGGTCCACCACGTTGAGGCTAACGGCCGACGAAGCAGCACCGATGACGACCTGTGCACCCTTGCTGATCAGGTCGGTCGCCGTCTGCTGACCGACGCTGGCGTCCGTGGTGTCACCCGAGTCGCCTTGCTCCAGAGTGACGTCGTTGCCGAGCACGCCGCCGGCCTCGTTGATGTCGGCGATCGCCAGACCGACACCAGCGACCTCGGGCGGACCGAGGAAGGCGAGCGTGCCGGTGAGCGGAAGGATGGTGCCGACGATGAGCGGATCCTGCGACCCGGCGCTGTCGCCGTCGCCGCCAGTGTCCGTGGTCGTGGAGCAGGCCGCGAGGCCCACGCTGAGGACAGCTGCGATCGCGAGACCGCGCGCCGCCGTGGAACGTCGAATCATTCTGCTGTTCCCCTTCGAGCGGGAGTGAACCTGACGCGGCGACTTGCCTCGTCGTGGCGATGAACGTAGCCACCTTGTGTGACACAAGTGTGTCTAGTGCATCACACCGACCGGATCGTTACGAGGATGTTACCCAGGCGCGCGGCAGCCCAAGAATTGGGGTGATATGAGGGCTCGAATAGGCAAGAAGAATGAGTCGGCCGCGCGCGTTGGGAGCCGTTTTCCGACCCGCTCCCACGCCGCCGTCGGGGCCCCGGCTCAGTTCCGGAACTGCGTGAACGCTGCGGTCGCCGGGTCGGCGCCGATCCGGCCGTCCTGCGTGTGCAACGCATTGATATCGGACATCTGCGCCGTACTGAGCGAGAACGAGAACAGGTCGATATTGGTCGCCATTCGCTCGGGATTCACCGATTTCGGAATCAGGATCACCCCGTGCTGAACCTGCCAGCGGAGGACCACCTGTCCCGGTGTGACGCCCAGCTCGTTCGCGATCCGGACGACCGCCGGCGCCTCCAGGTCGGCACCCTGACCCAGGGGCGAGTAGGCCTCGGGGACGATCCCGTGGGCTCGGCTGCGCTCGACCGTCGCTGGCTGCCGGAAGGTCGGGTGGAGCTCGACCTGGTTCACCGCCGGCGCCACGCTCGACTCGCTGACCAGGCGATCCAGGTGCTCCGGCAGAAAGTTGGAGACACCGATCGCGCGTACCGCGCCGTCGGCCAGCAACTTCTCGAAGGCACGCCAGGTCTCCACGTACAGGTCGCGGCCGGGCGTGGGCCAGTGGATGAGGTAGAGGTCGACGACGTCGAGGCCGAGCGCCCGCCGGCTGTTCTCGAAGGCGCGCAGGGCGTTCTCGTAGCCCTGGTCGCCGTTGCGGAGCTTCGTGGTGACGAAGATTTCCTCGCGTGGGACGCCCGTCGCCCGGACGGCCGCGCCGACGCCTTCTTCGTTGTAGTAGGCCGCGGCAGTGTCGATGTGCCGGTAGCCGAGCTCGATGGCGGTCTCGACACACGCCTGCGTGCCGTTGTCAGGCACCTGGAAGACGCCAAGACCCACCTGCGGGATCGCTACGCCGTTGTTGAGCGTGACGGACGGGATGTCGGTGGCTGCGTTCATGCCAACCGTTCTAACACCCGCTCCGGACACCGTCGACGGGGGCCCGAGAACCGGGCCGGAGACCCCTCCGATGCAAGTCACTCAAGATTGGTCGGGCTTTCCTTGCATCTGGCGGGTAGGGTAGGGGATGTTGCAGTGCCTCGATCGTTCTTCCGTGAGATGACGACGACACCGTGATTATGCGATCCCGACGGTCGGGGTCGTCGCCTCATGCAAGGAGCAGTACATGGCATTCGGAACCGTCAAGTGGTTCAACGCCGAGAAGGGCTTCGGGTTCATCGCACCCGAGGACGGTGGGCAGGACGTGTTCGCCCACTTCAGCGCGATCCAGTCGAGCGGCTACCGCTCGCTGGAGGAGAACCAGCGCGTCGAGTTCGACGTGAAGCAGGGCCCCAAGGGCCTGCAGGCGGAGAACATCCGCCCGATCTGATCCCTTCACAATCTTCGCAGCCTCCGTGCGAGTTCGTGAGATCTCGTCACCGGTTGTACGACGTCGGCCCGGCCACCTTTCGAGGTGACCGGGCCTTCGCCATTCCACCCGGTGGACCGGGGGACCGATCCGGAACCGTTGGACCACGCCAGGCGTTCCCCACCTGGACCGTCACCTACGAAGGACGAGATCATGGGCTTCCTCGACCGACTGCTGGGCCGCGAGCCGCGCGAGCAGATCCCCGGCATGTACCAGAGCGGCAGCACGCCCCGACAGCAGTACCGGCAGCAGCCAGGCCAGACCCCCGAGTACGGCACGGCGCCCGTCTACGGCTCGGCCGCGAGCACGGGTCGCAGCGAGGACGAGGTGGCGATCGAGCGGTACCGCTACCTGCTCCGCACCGCCCCGCCGGACCGGGTGGAGGAGGCACACGCCGAAGCGTTCGCACAGCTCACGCCCGAGCAGCGGCGGCAGGTCCAGGCCCAGCTCAGCGAGACCGTTCCGGCGAACGAGCGCGCGACGTCGGACGAGCCGCGTGACCTGGCCCGTATGGCGACCCGTGCGGAGATGCGCAACCCCGGCACGCTCGAGCGGAACTTCGGCTCGAGCCGCGGGCCGGGCTTCGGCTCGATGCTCGGTGCGAGCATGCTCGGCACGATCGGTGGCATGGTCATCGGCTCCGCCGTCGCGGACATGATGTTCGGCAGCTCTTTCGGAGACCCTGCCCAGGACTTCGCCGGCGGCGAGGAAGGCGGCGGTGCCGAGGGCGGTGGCGAGGAAGCCGGCGCCGAGGGCGGCGATCCGGGCGCGGAGGCCGGTGGTGAGCCGGTCGAGGCGTCAGGCGCTGACGCGGGAGGCGACGCAGGTGGCGACGCCGGCGGCGGCTTCTTCGGCGACATGTTCGGCGGTGGCGGCGACTTCGGCGGCGGGGACTTCGGCGGGGGCGGCGAGTTCTAGGCCCGTCACTCGCCGATGAGGCGCAGGAATCCGCCGAGCTCCATGAGACGGCGGACGCCGTCGGCGTCCAAGTCGCCCGGCAGGTAGTCGGTGAGCCGGGGTGACGAGATCACGACCGCGCGCCATTGCGCGCGCGAGACTGCCACGTTGATCCGGTTGCGCGACAGCAGGAATCCCATGCCGCGGGAGACGTCGTCGGGCGTCGAGGCCGCGAGCGTCAGGATCGCCACCGGTGCCTCTCGCCCTTGGAACATGTCGACGGTGCCGACGGGCACCCCGCCGAGGTCGACAGCCCGCAACGCCTGGCGCACCACGTGGACCTGGGCGTTGTACGCGGCGACGACCACGACGTCGTCGGGCCCGAGCGGGCGGGACGGCCGACCACCGCCCGGGTCCCACGCCCGGCCGAGCACGCCCTGCACCTGTCGCACCACCTCGGCAGCTTCCTCGGGGGACGACGTCGAGCGCCCCTCGTGCGTGACCGGGACGTGCACCACTCCGGGCTGTACGCCGTCGAGTGAGCGGGTGGTCGTGACGGGGTTGGCCGAGAGCCGGCCGGCGTAGGAGAGCTGGGACACGGCGGCACAGACGTCGGGGTGCATGCGCCACGACTCGGGCAGCAGATAGCCGAGCCCGTCGGGCAGCACGGACGAACCGGCTGCGAGCCAGGCGAGCGCCGACTCGTCGACCGGCTCGGGGTGTCTTCCCTGGCTGACCTGCGGAAGCTGCTGCGGATCGCCGAGCAGCAGGAGACGCTGCGCGGACCGCCCGACGGCGATCGTGTCGGCGAGCGAGAACTGTCCCGCCTCGTCGATGACCAGCAGGTCGAGCCCCTCGTCGGGCCAGCGTTCGTGGGCGAAGTCCCACGCCGTGCCACCCACGACACACCCGCCGGAGCTGCTCGCCGCGCAGTCCGCGAGCTGGGCGCTGGTCAGCTCCTGCCATGGTGGCGCGGCGCCCTTCTCGGTGACCTTCGCACGCTGCTTCTTCGCCACTTGCTCGACGGGCACCCCCGCCTTGTCGACGATGGCTCTCAGCATGTTCTCGACCGCCGCGTGCGACTGGGCCACGACGCCCACCCGCCACCCGGCGCCCACCAGCTTGGCGACGACGTGTGAGCCGACGTGGGTCTTGCCGGTACCGGGCGGCCCCTGCACCGCGAGGTAGGAACGGTCCAGCCGCTCGACGGCCGTGTACACCGCCGCCTCGAGATCGAGACCACCGTCAGCCTCGCCGCCGAGCTCCGGCAGTGCCCAGCCGTCCTGTCCCGAGCCAGCCAGGGGGCGCTGTCCTGAGCCTGTCGAAGGGCCCACCAGCCGCGGCGGCCGCCTGCGCAGGAGGTCGAGCGCGGCGCCGTCGGGCAGGGTGCGGTTCGCGTCCCAGGCGGCGAGCGCCGCGCGGGCGGCCTCCTCGACCGCGTGCTCCTGAGCGTCGTGGCCCGGTCCGTGCTGCGGCGCGAGCGCGACGGGTACCTGGTCGTGCGGCTCCGCTCCCCCGGACAGCCGCTCCCGCAGGACCACGATGTCCCGCCCCCGCGGGACGTCATCGCGCTCGCCGGCGGGCTCCCGGGCCTCCAGGATCACGCCGCCGGAGTGCTCACCTCGTACGGCCCGCGCCTCCAGCTCGCCGACGACGGGCGGCACCGGCTGGTCGTACAGCACGTGCACGGCCTCGCCGACGCCGAGGTCGGACCCGTCGATCCGGGAGCCGTCGAGCATGCGGCCCACCAGCTCGACCTCGCGGGAGGGGAGCCGATCGCGTCCCACCACGGCCCAGTCCCGCAGCACGGTCGAACGTTCCACGTGGAACGTCGAGCGCCGACCGGGCCATTCGTCGAGCGGTAGCTCGAGCCGGGCGTAGTGCTCCAGCCAGAACGGCTTGTCCTCGCGCTGGTAGTACCCGACGGCGGCACCCAGCAGCGCGAGCGCCTGCACCTCGAGCGAGCGCTCCCCCCGGTCCTCACCGACCCGCCGGGAGATCTCGTCGGCCAGCGCCAACCGCCGTTCCCGCCCCGCCCGCCGAGCCAGGACCCGCGGCGATTCCTCACTCGCCACGCCCACAAGCTCGCCCCCGGGTGACCCCGTCGGCACCTCCGCCTCAACAGCTCCCCCGACGCCACCCCCACCCACACGCGCGGCCGTCTCCCCACCCAAGTACGGTGCACCATCCCCAGAAGGCGAGCCACCAGCGGAGGCCGTGGGGAGCGAGAATGCGCGCGCGGATGTATCCGTTCCCGAAGTGGAGGGCCCCCTGGGGCCCGTGAACGCATCCGCGCGCGCGTTCTCGCTCCCCACGGCCGACCCAGCCGACCCGGCCGAGGGGGTCTCGACAGGCCCGACCAACGAGACTGACGAGACCGACGACCGCGCGAACCTCAACCACTGCAACAGCCGCAACGTCGACCGGCAGTCGTACTCGTTGTAGTCCAGGATCCGCTGCTTCAGCTCCGGTGCCCGGTCCGCGCCGTCAGCGGCCAGCTTCGCGTACTCCGCGTACTCCGTGACCGAGGCCGTCGCGCTCGTGACCCCCTCCCGCGCCGGGTCGTCCTGCATGTAGAGCGGTTCGAGCTTCTTGATCGACTTCGACCGGTTCGAGATGCGCAGGCATGACCGGACCACCGCGTACAGGTCAACCAGCACGCCGTCGCGCAGCAGCTGATCCACCTCGTCCTCGTACACCCCGTGCCGCGCCGCGATGGAGAGCAGGTGGGTCTTCTCGTAGGCCGCGTAGTGGTAGACGTGCAGGTCGGGGTACGTCCTCAGCCGAGCGTTGAGGTAGTCGACGAACCCGACGAGCGCGTCACGCTCCCCTGCCAGGTCGTCGGCCCAGAGCCCGTGGAACGGCGGGGTCTCGTCATCCGCGCCGGGGCGCTCGACCCAGCCGAAGAGGTAGTCGAGGCCCATGACCGGCGCCTGGCCGTCGCCGGGCAGGCGCGCCGCCTCCCACAGGGGGTCACCCTCGAAGTCGAAGAACACGTCGCCGGGGCTGGTGGGCGGGAGCCGGTCGATGGCGTCCGTGGCGACCAGCTGCCAGCGCAGCCGCGCGTCCGGCCCGTCCGGGTCGACACCGTCAGGCAGCTGGTCGAGTCCTACCGATCCGTCACCCTCGTCGAGCCCGAGCTGGAGGCGGGCCTGGGCGCGCAGCCCCTCGAAGCGGCCGGCGGCCATGCCCTCGGGCGGCTCCTCGGCCAGCGCGAGCGCGTCGATGGTGGAGATGCCTGACTCCGAGAGCTTCGCCCGTTGCCTCCCGTACACGCCACCGACGAGCAGGACGTCGCGGCGGGCAGCTGCCGCCTCCGCACAGTCCGGGCAGCTGCGGAGCTTGCCGCAGGCGAGGTAGCGGTCGTCGGTCCAGCTCACCGGGGCGTCGTCGGCCACATGGTTGTCGAGGACCTCGACGAGCCGCGCGTGCCGCTTGCGGAAGACGGGCAACAGGTCGGCGAGCCGGTGCGACGTGGTCTCCCCCGTGCCGAGCACGAGGTGCACCTCGGAGGTCGGGTCGATCCGCGCGTCCATGAGCTGGTTCGCGTACGCGGCGAGCTGGAGCAGCGCGCGGACCTTGGTGCGGCGCGCGAGCTTGGAGTCGTGCACGGCATACCGCGGCTGCGGTGTGAGGCTTCGAGCTCCGGAAAGCCGGGGGCCGGGATCTGTCGGCGGTCCGTCGCCCTGCTCCATCTCACCCAGTGGGTCGCGTACCAGGAAGTCGGCCCGGCCGTGGAACCTGCCGTCGAAGAACGAGGCCTGATAGACGACGTCGACGCCCTGCTCCATCGCGGCCAGCGTGCGGCCGTGCGCCTCGACGAGGTCGTCGCGGGCCATCCGGCGCGCGGGCGGGACCTCGAGCACACCGCCGGGGCGGCCGGCATCGGCCGGGCCGAAGGTGCGGAGGTGCCTCTCGAGGACGCTGCGCTCGTGGTCCTCGCCCAGCGCGGCGGTGCGGGCGAGCATCTCGTCCTCCTCCCGCACCCGGCGTGGGCTGCGGCCGAGGAGCTCATCGAGGCGTCTCAGCAGGCGAAACTCGCACTCGCCCGCGATCACGAGGTCGCTTGCCGAGTGCACGAGGGTGCCGGCGTCGTCGCGCTCCAGGAGGAACATGCCCCCAGGTCTATCAGTGACCCCTGACACGAGCGCGCTACTGTCGTCCTCGCAGGCGGCAGATATGTCCGGTTCGACCCCTTGTTCTGGCGCCAACCCGCCTGGATGGCCGATAGTGGGGCCGACCGTATCGAAGGAGCAACCATGCCCGTGCGCTTCAACCCGCCTCCGGGTTGGCAGGTGCCCCCGGGATTCCGACCCGACTCCACCTGGGCGCCCGACCCGTCGTGGCCCCCGGCCCCGCCCGGTTGGGACTACTGGGTCGACGGACCCGACGCGCCCCAGCCGGCGCCGGAGAACCGCGCCCCCGCGCCCCCGGCCCCGCCCGGGCCGCCACCGGCGCCCCCCGCACCAACCACCTCCGGTCCCGTCCCCACCTCGACGCCCGCCGACCAGGCGGACGCGGACACGAGGACCGTCGCGATCCAGGTGATCGACGGCGCGGCGGGCCGTCCGGCCCCCGGAGCTCCCAGCCTGTCCCCGGCGGACGCGATGGGCTCGACCATGACGATGGCGCCGATCAGTGCTCCGCCGGCTCCCGGCCCGCCCCGGCCCGGGTCCGGTCCGCAACCGGTCTACCCGCCGCAGCCGGGCATGGCGCCACCCCCACCACCCCCGGATACGCAGAAGAAGGGTCCCGTCGCGGGTGTCCTTGCTGCCTTCAAGGGTCTGGGCGGCAAGGGGGCGGCCCAGCCCGCTGACTCGCCATCGGCCACGGCGCCCCGTCCGGGACCCGGACCGCTGAGCATCGATGACGCTCCCCGCCCCGGTGCCGGTGCACCGATGGCCGCGGCCCCCGCGCAGGTGGCGCCGGTCAGACCACGCCCCGGCACGTCCGGGCGGCAGGGCGGCTCGCGCCCCCCCGGCGCCGGGCTCATGGTGGCCATCGCCGTAGCCGGGCTCGCGCTCGGCGTGATCATCGGTGTGGTCGTCACGGCTGGGCAGCAGGCCGACGCGAACCAGGCGATCACCGACGCCCAGGCCCTCCGGTCGGACATCGACTCGGAGCGTGCCGACATCGAGGCGGAGCGCACCCAGCTCAAGAAGCAGCGGGACGAGGTGGCCGAGCGCGAGCAGGCGCTGGGCGACCGGGAGGCCAAGCTCGACAAGCGCGAGGCTCAGCTCGACGAGCGCGAGACCGCGCTCGAGCAGCAGGAGCAGGAAAAGCAGGAGGAGCAGCACGAGGACGATGAGAACGGGAACGGTGACAACCCGGGCACCGTCTTCTACTGGAACTGCGACGCGGTCCGTGCCGCCGGTGCCGCCCCGCTCTCGAACGGCCAGCCGGGCTACCTGCCGCACCTCGACCGCAACGGCAACGGCGTCGCCTGCGAGGACGGCGAGTAACCTCTCCCGCGAGGTCCGGTGCAAAGAGAACGGACCGAGGCAGATCCCCAGAATCTGCCTCGGCCCGCTCGGGTGTTCCCAGCCCACGCCATCTCCCCAGACGAGACGTGGGCCGGGAAGTCCTACCCCCCGAAGAGTCCCTCCAGGAGGTCACCGAGACCGAGGGGATCCTCGTTCTCGGGAGATGTGGTCGGCTCCTTGCTCGGAGCCGGGTTGCGCGTACCGTCGCCGGGCGGCGCGGGCTCGTTCGCCGTGGAGGCGAGCTGCAGTGCCTCGCTCAGGTCGATCAGGCACAGCCGCCAGACGTCGGCGTCCACGCCCTTCGGCGTCTGCCAGAAGGACTCGCCCGTGAGCTGCGGAGGCGCCGTCCACTCGGTGCCGGTGCGCTGCGCGACGCAGGTCTCCATCGCGGGGACCTCGTTCGCCTGCGCGTCCTCGACCAGCATCGGGGTGAGCTCCGCGACCATCGGCGCGGGCTCGGCGGCCTTCGGCTCGTCCACGGACTTGCCGGCGACGTCGTGGATGACTGCACACTCCGGTGAGGTGCTGCGGCACCACGAGGCGCTCCACGTGTCCTCGTTCGAGTAGATGAACCCTCGCGGCTCCGCCGTCGTGCGGTCCACCTGCAGGACCCGCATCCACACGCTGCCGTCGCCGAGCACGTCGAACGGCGTGACCCGGAGCGAGGCGCCTGCCTCTGGAGCACCGGAGTCCGGTGCCGCGTGCGCCCCCTGCGCGCCCGCGGCATCGTCGGTCAGCGGATCGTCGAAGACGAGGAACTGGTCCCCGTCCGTCGCCGCGGACGAGAAGCCGAACACGAGTGCCGGCCCGCCGTCGGACGGCAGGACCATCGCGTCGGACGTGACGCCCCGCCAGAGCAACGTTCCACCGAGGTTCCCCTCGCGAAGGTTCTGGAGGGCGGTGTCGCCACCGGCCAGCAGCTCCAGGTCGGTGGCGCTGTGCCGCCCGTCGATCTTGGCCAGGGTCACCACCGCGAGATAACGGTCGCCACCACCGGCGGCCAGACCGAGATCAAGCACCACGGTGTCCCGGTCGACGCGGTACGACGCCGGCTCCGCCACCGTCCGCACACCGGGCGCGAGGTCGGCGAGCTCCGTCTCCGGCTCCGGTGACGGGATGTCCGTCGGTGACGGCGCCGGCGGGTCCACGTCGACCTCGCCCTCGAGGGTCGAGGGCGGCGCGTCGGTGGTCTCCACCGTGACCGGAGCGCTGCTCCAGAGGCCCGGGATACCCGGCAGCGCACCCGCGGCCCCCGCACCCGCGGTGGCGAGCGCCAGCGTGGAGGCCAGCGTCACGCCGGCCCGCCGGGTGGCGTGCTTGCGACGGCTCGACCGCAGGACCCCGTCGAGATCCAACGTCGACGCGGGTACCGCCGCGTGCGCCGACTCCCGGACCCGGGCGACGAAGTCGTCGTCGGGGGAACCGTGGGGGATGTTCATGTTCATCGGGTTCCGCCCAGTGGATCGACATCGAGGATCGCGCGCAGGTGGGCGAGGCCGCGCGACGCCGTGGACTTCACGGTGCCGAGAGGGATGCCGAGCTCGCTCGAGACCTCGGACTCCGACAGGTCCAGCAGGTGACGCAGCACCACGACACGGCGCTGCTTCAGGGGAAGTCGCAGGAGGGCGCGCACGACGGCGTCGCGGTCGTCCACGGTGCGCGTGGGCATCTTGGCCGCCGCGCGAGCGACGCGAGCGTCGTCCTGCGGCAGGTCGTCGGGGCCCGTCAGCACCTCGCGCCGCGTGCGGCGCCAGGCATCGATCCGCAGGTTGGCGAGCACCCGCCGGGCGTAGACCAGGGGGTCCCCCGCCCTGGCCTTGTGCCAGTGGCGGTAGCACCGCTCGAAGGTCTGCTGGGTGAGCTCCTCCGCACGGTGCGCATCACCGCTCAGGAGGAACGCCATCCGGTGGAGGGGGTCCTTCGCCTCCCGCATGAACACGGTGAACTCTTCGTTCTTCGAGATCTGTGCGTTCCTGCGCGCGTGAGTGGCCGTAGGCCGGTCTGTCCGCACGGGGAGCGAGGTTACGTCATCGGCGCCTGCCGACCCACCTCGGACCAGCCGGAGCGGCCGGGTCGCGGGGACGGGGTCGAGTTTCTCGGGGGTATCGCCCGACGCCGGTTCCGGCGTGGTGGTGGATAGGGAGTCTGGGGTGTTCTGCTCGGTGGTCACGGTCTCCAGGTCGTCCGCAGAGCTGGAGTCGGCGCGCACGACGTACAGCGTCACGGGCTCGGGGGCCCGGAACTCTGGCGCTGGTGCGCGCGGACTCGTGACTGTCACGAACGGAACACGGGCCAGCCGGGCCGAAGGTTCCATCCGGTTTCCCGGATTTCTTCGTCAGCTGGTGTGACCCGGGTCACCGGTGGCACGACGAAGGCACGGGTCAGGCGCGCAGGTCACTCGCGTGGCCTGCGCGTCTGACCCGCGCCCGAGGGTGAGCGGGCCGGTCAGCGCCGGAAGTCGAGCGTGCCCAGGAACGTGTGCAGGTCCGTCAGGCCCTGCTCCGTGCCGTCGAACTCGACCACCAGGAACAGGTTCTCGCCCCGGTCCTCCTGGTGCAGGTAGATCTGGGCCCAGTAGTAGTCGGCGGCACCGTCCTTGTTGTAGACGGTCGGCAGGACCTCGGCGTAGTCGGCGCCCGGCACCTCGATCATCTGGGACTGCGGCGCGTCCGCGCTCCGGGTCCACCAGAGCCCGCCGGGCTCGCCGCCCTGGACGTAGACCCGCTCCGGCGACTCCGTGTCCTCGGCCGCGCGCGCCTTCTCCTCCTCGGAGGCGTCCACCCACCGCTCGAGAGCTTCCGCGTCGACGCCGGGTTCCACGTGCGCGATCGTCGGCCCGGTCCACTCGACGCCCGGCGAGAACTCGCCCTCGGTCTCCTTGTCGGTCCAGCCCTTCGGCACCGCGAACCTCAGGCCGTTGTGCTCGGTCCTGGCCCAGTCGTCAGGGACCCGGTGCTCGATGGCGTCGAGCACCGGGGTCGAGAACGCGGGCTGGTACCAGTCCGGCTCCCCCGCGTCCTTGAGCCAGAGGTTGCCCACGAAGTTGCGCAGCATGGTCTCGCCCTGCTCGTTCGCCGCGAAGCGGGTCTCGATGACCCAGCCCTCGTCGCCGCTGCGGAGCGTGATGGTCGCCGGGCGGATGTCGCCCTCCCGCTCGTGCTGCTCGATGACGACGAGGTCCGCGCCCTCGACGTCCAGCGTCGTCGCGCCGGAGTCCTTCTCCGGAACGGTCCAGCCGCCGACGTCGAACACGTTCCGCAGCTCGATGGTGGCGTCCATGTCGTCGATCGTGCCGGTCTCGCCGAGACCGTCGGCCTCCGGATGCTCCGGGTCCAGCCATCCGGCGACCCCGCCCGCGTTGACGTCGCCGACGGCGATCCAGCCGCCCGGCGGCACCTCGTACCAGAGGCCACCGAGGATGTACGGGGCGTGCCCCCCGTTCTCGACGACGCCGCGCTCGACCCCCGGCAGCACCGGCAGCGTCCCGCCACCGGTCTTCAGGAACTCTGTCGGCGCGGCCCCCGGCTCTCCGCTCGGGCTCGCCGAGGGGCTCGGGGTGGCCGACGGCGCATCGCTCGCCGGGGCCGACTCGACGGACGTCCGGTCCGTGCCCGGCAAGGGTGCCTGCTGGTCGGCGTAGATGGCGCCCGCCGCTCCGATGCCCGCCCCGGTGAGAGCGAGGACCGCGACGCCGGCGGTCGCCGCGACCACTATCCGGCGCCGGCGCACGTTACGGACCGCCCGCGTCGCCATGGCGACAGCGTCCAGCGAACCCGGCGGCTCGATGGTGGAGCCGGCGGCACGCATGCCGGCCACCAGGGCCGCGTCCTGCTTCGCGTTGATGTCGTGCACGCTCATGACCGGGTCCCCCCGCCGTCGGACACCACGAGGGTGCGCAGGCGCGCCAGCGCTCGTGAAGCTGTGGACTTGACCGTCCCGGCGGAGATGCCGAGCTCCGCCGCGGTGTCGGACTCGGAGCGGTCGAGGAGATAGCGCAGGACCACCACGCGACGCTGCTTGACCGACAGCGCCATGAGTGCGCGGACCAGGCGGTCCCGCTCGGCGAGCCCGGCGTCCGACGCCGGAGCGCTCCGCTCCTTGGTGTTGCTCGCCGGGTCGTCGGTGAGCAGCTCGCGCCGGGTACGGCGCCACGTGTCGATGCGTGCGGTCGCCAGGACGCGGCGCGCATAGGCGAACGGGTCGCCGTCGCCGACCTTCTTCCAGGCCTTGAACGTCCGCTCGAGCGCGAGCTGCACCAGGTCCTGCGCGCGGTGCTGGTCCCCGCACAGCAGGTACGCGATCCGGTACAGCGCCGGGGTGTTGGCCTGCGCGAAGACCGTGAAGTCCGCGACGGGGTCCACGCCGCTCCGGACGACGGCGATCTCGCCGGTGCCCGGCTGTACGGCTGGACTCACCGCTACCTCGCTCATCCGGAACACCGCCCGGAGCTGAGGCCGGGAACGTGCCCCGGCGCTGGTTCGCGGCGCCGTGCGCGCCGCTTCGTGTACGTCATGCACCATAGACGCAGCCCAGGACCGCCGGGGTTCCGCTCTTTCCGAACGGGTTCTTACGAGATCCTGACGGCCCCACCCACGGCACCGGGTACACGCCGTCGCCGCCCGTACCCTTCAGAAGTGGCCAGAGTTCTCGTGATCGACGACGACGCCACCGTCGCCCAGGTGGTCGTCGCCTACCTGGAACGCGCCGGTGTGGTGGCCGAGCACGCCGCCGACGGCCCGGCCGCGCTGGCGGCCGCCGCCGCACACCCGCCCGACGCCGTGGTGCTCGACCTCATGCTGCCCGGCATCGACGGGCTGGAGGTGTGCCGGCGCCTGCGCACGACCCGCCCTGACCTGCCCGTCCTGATGCTGACGGCGCGGGGCGAGGAGGAGGACCGCGTGCTCGGACTGCAGATCGGCGCCGACGACTACGTCGTCAAGCCCTTCAGCCCGCGCGAGCTGGTACTGCGGGTGCAGTCGCTGCTGCGCCGCGCGGGGGCCGCCGTCGGACCCGCAGCGAGCGCCTCGGAGGCCCCTGCGGCGCCGTCACCACCGGCCGGGGGCTCCGCGCCCGCCCAGCGGGCGGCAGGGGCCCTGTACGACGGCGATCTACGCCTCGACCCCACGGCCCACCGCGTCGTCCGCTCCGGGACCGAGCTGCAGCTCACCGTGCGCGAGTTCGAGCTGCTGCGCTGGTTCCTCACCCATCCAGGACAGGTGCACGACCGGGAGGCGCTCATGCGCGGCGTCTGGGGCTGGGAGTACGGCGACCAGTCCACGGTCACGGTGCACGTCCGCCGGCTGCGCGAGAAGGTGGAGGCCGACCCGTCCCGGCCGAAGCGCCTGGTGACCGTCTTCGGCGTCGGCTACCGGTGGGACCCGACGCCGTCGGCCCCCGGGTCGCCCTCCCCCGCGTCGTCCGCCTCCGGGCCGGGAGGTGACGCGTGAACGAGCTCGAAGGTGTGGTCCTGTCCGTCTCCGTGGCCGCCGCGGTGGGTGCCCTGGGCGCCGTCGCGCTGTTCGCGCTGGCCCGGCGGAGGGTGGCGCTCGCCGCCACCCTCGCCCCGCTCGTGGTGGTGGGATCGGTGGCGGCGGGCGTCTACGCGAGCGCGCGGGCGATGTTCCTGTCCGACACCGACTCCACGACCGTCCTGCTGCTCCTGCTCGCGACGGTGCCGGTGGCGCTCGCCGTCGGCCTGGTGCTGACGGCCCGGATCCGGACGGTCACCACCGAGGCCGCGGCCGAGAAGGCGGCCGCGGAGCGCGACCGTGAGGTCGAGGTACGGCGCCGCGAGATGGTGGCCTGGGTCTCGCACGACCTGCGCACCCCCCTGGCCGCGGTCCGCGCCCTGGCGGAGGCGCTGGAGGACGGCGTGGGACCGGTCGACGAGCACGTGCCGCGCATCCTGGCGGAGAACCGGAGGATGGCCGCGATGGTCGACGACCTCCTGGCCCTCTCCCGCCTCCAGTCCCCCACGGCGACGCTGCGCCGCGAGCCGGTGGCGGTCGCGGACCTGGCCTCCGACGCGATCGCGGCCGCGCAGCCCCTGGCCGACTCGGGCGGCGTGACCCTCGCGTGGGACGTCACGGACCCGGTGGTGACGTCGCTGGACGCGCAGCAGGTCGGGCGGGCGCTGGAGAACCTGCTGGTGAACGCGATCCGGCACACGGGCCCCGGCGGCACGGTCCGCGTAGCGGTGGCGTGCGCTGAGGGCACCGCCGATTCGGCCCGCACCGTGGTGGTCGCCGTCGAGGACGAGTGCGGCGGCATCCCGGAGGCGGATCTCGGCCGCGTCTTCGAGGCGGGCTGGCGCAGCTCCGGCGCGCGCACGCCGGAGCGCGGCGACAGGCCGGGGAGCGGCGCGGGCCTCGGCCTCTCCATCGTTCGTGGAGTGGCCGAGGCCCACGGAGGCAAGGCAGAAGTCAGCAACACGCCTGACGGCACCGGCTGCCGCTTCACCCTCACCATCCCGACCAGTTGAGTGCGGGGTATCTGCGGAAAAATGATGCTCCGTGCCGCAGATATCCCGCACTCAACGGTGGGGGTCAGAGGACGTGGGAGAGGAAGTTCCTCGTGCGGTCCTCCTGCGGAGCGTCCAGGACCTCCGCCGGCGGGCCGCTCTCGACGATGATGCCGTCGTCCATGAACACGACGTGGTCGGCGACCTCACGGGCGAACCCGATCTCGTGCGTCACCACGATCATCGTCATGCCGGACTTCGCCAGGTCCTGCATCACCGACAGCACCTCGCCCACTAGCTCTGGGTCGAGCGCCGACGTCGGCTCGTCGAACAGCATGAGCTCCGGGTCCATCGCGAGCGCCCTCGCGATGGCGACGCGCTGCTGCTGGCCGCCCGAGAGCTGCGCCGGGTAGTGCTCCATCCGGTCGGACAGGCCTACGCGCTCGATGAGCTCCAGCGCGCGCTGCTTGGCCGCCTTCTTGGACATCCCCCGCACCTGCACCGGCGCTTCCATGATGTTCTCGAGCGCCGTCATGTGCGGGAACAGGTGGAACCTCTGGAACACCATGCCGATCCGCGAGCGCTGCTTGGCGACGGACTTGGGGTGCAGCCGGTGCAGCGTCCCCTTGGCGTCCTTGCGGTAGCCCATGAGCTCACCGCCGACCACCACGGAGCCGCCGGTGATCTCCTCCAGCTCGTTGATGCACCGCAGGAGGGTGGACTTGCCGGACCCGGACGGGCCGAGGATCACCGTGACCTCGCCGCGGGCGACGTCGAGGTCGACGCCCTTCAGGACGTGCACGGCGTCGTGCCCGTGCCCGAACACCTTGTGCACGGCACGCACGGAGACCATGTCGGTGGAGTCCGCCGGAGCGGCAGCGGAGTCGGCGCCGACGCTCATGGCGTCACCTCCTTGTTGACGTCTTGTCTCACGGTCCCGGCAGCCGCGATGGCGCCCTGCTTGCCACCGCCGGAACCCTTGCCGCCGTTCCTGCGCCGGGTGACCGTCCCGAACCCGCGCCCGTAGTACTGCTCCAGGTAGTGCTGGCCCACCATCAGGATCGAGGTGATCAGCAGGTACCAGAGCGCCGCGATGACCAGCAGCGGGATGGGCAGGAAGGTGCGGTTCCCGATCGCGCCGGTCGCGTAGGTCAGCTCGAAGCTGAGCGGCACGGCGACCACCAGGGAGGTGGTCTTCAGCATCGAGATGGTCTCGTTGCCCGTCGGCGGCACGATGACGCGCATGGCCTGCGGCAGGACGACGCGGCGCATGATCTTGCCGTCCTTCATCCCGAGCGCCTTGGCGGCCTCGGTCTGCCCCGGGTCCACCGAGGTCAGGCCGGCGCGCATGATCTCGGCAAGGTAGGCCGACTCGTTGAACGCCAGGCCGAACAGCGCCAGCCAGAACGCGGTCAGGACGTCTTCGGTGCGGAACACGAAGAACTCCGGACCGAAGGGGATACCCAGCGACAACCGCGGGTACAGCACGGCGAGCAGCCCCCAGAAGATGAGCTGCGTGTAGATCGGCGTGCCCCGAAAGAACCAGATCCAGGCCCAGCTCACCCAGCGCATGACGGGGTTGTCCGACCGGCGCATCATCGCGAGCGTGACGGCCAGCGCCACGGCGATCGCCATCGACCCGAACGTCAGCACCAGGGTCCACATCACGCCGCGCAGCACGACGACGTCGCGCAGGTACAGCCAGACGATGTCCCAGCGGAAGTTGTCGTTGGTGATCAGCGCGTTGGCGGCCATGGCGGCCAGGACCAGCACGACGACGGCCGCGACGAGGCGACCGGGCCGCGGCACGGGGCGCGCGTGGATCCGGTTCGGTACCGGGTCGCGGCCCGACGCCGGAGCATTGCTGGAGCTCATCTGACCCCTCTTCTCGTTCCTGGGGGGCAGGTCACTCGGCCGGGTTGAGCTCGGCCTCGTCCACGACGACGTCCTCGCTGCCCCAGCCGGCGAAGATCTCCTCGAGCGTGCCCTCGTCGATAAGCTTCTGCACGGCGGCCTGCACGGCCTCGGTCAGCTCCTTGTCGTCCTGCGCGACGACGATGCCGTACGGCGCCGCGTCGTTGATCTCGCCGATGGTCTCGACCTCACCGGACGTCTGCTCGACGGCGTAGGCGGTGATCGGGGAGTCGGCGTACATGGCCTGCAGCTTGCCGCCCACGAGGTTGGTGGTCACGTCGGCCTGCGACTCGTAGCGCACGAGCTCGATGGGCTCCTCGCCGTCCTTCTCGCAGTCCTCCGTGGCCGCGGTGAGCTCCTCGTCCTGGATGGTCGAGGTCTGCACGCCGATCGTGGTGCCGCACAGGTTCTCGGGGTCGAAGTCCTCCGGGTTGCCGGCGGCGACGCCGAACTGCGAGCCCGCCACGGCGTAGCTGATCATGTTGACCTCGGCCATGCGGTCGTCCGTGATGGTGAACGCGGAGACACCCAGGTCGTACTTGGAGCCGATGGCGGGGATGATGCCGTCGAACGCCGCCGACTGGACCTCGGCCTCCAGGCCGAGCACCGCGGCCACGGCGCTCACCATGTCGATGTCGAACCCGACCGGCGTCTTGCCGTCGACGTCGATGAATTCCGCCGGCGCGTACGCCGTGTCGGAGCCGACGGACAGCGTGCCCTTGTCGGCGATCTCCTGCGGGAGCATCGCGGCGATCTCTTCGTCGGCCTCGATGGCCGACGGGTCGAATGATGCCTCGGCGCTGGCCTCGTCGGTGGCGGCATCGCCGGCGGTCTGCTGCGACGCGTCGGTGCATGCGGTGAGGACAAGTGCGGCAGCGGTCAGTGCCGAGGCAGCGGTGAGGGCGGGAAGCCTGCGCATCAGGGGTCTCCTGGGTCGGATCGTTGGTGTGTCACGAGGCGGTACGACCCGGCAGATCTCCCGTCGTCAGGGAGCAGAGGACCCGACGGCGCACTTGGCGCCTCGTGTGCGAGTCTCACCTAACCGTGACGTTCCGCTGACGTAAACCCGGAAGATCGAGACCGATGTCACATTGTGATGTATTACCTGCTTCGTGAACGTTTCACCCACGTCTGTGTGGAGTGACCTGCGTAAACACCCCGGCAAGCCGACCGCTGGGCCGACTTGCCGAGGTACCGCTCACGTGTCGTGCTCGACCGGCTCGTCCGGCCGGTCCTCCTGACCACCCTCGTGCTGCCAGCCCTGGGGCCAGTCGGTCCGCTCCGGTCGCCTCACCAGGGCCGCGATGCTCACGGCCAGGCCGCCCCACACCACGACGAGCGAGACGACCAACAGTGCGATTGCTTCGCCGCTCATGACTTGTCTCCGATCCTGGGCCACGCATTGAACACGTCAGGTTCGACGCGCCACCGCATCCGGGTCAGCACGATCGCCGCGACGACGATCAGGGCGATGGTGCCCCAGCCCGCGACGCCGAGATAGGTCGCGGCGTACCCCTCGTACCCGTCCACGACGAGGCTGACGATGCGGGAGACGAGCATGTAGGTGAGGACCACGGGGCCGAGCACGATGATGCAGAACGACCACCAGCGGCCCACCCTGATGGTGGAGACCGCGTTCAGGTGGAACCGCATCTCCTCGGTCCGCCGCAGCACCCAGCCGATGACCACGGTGGTCACGACCGCCGAGGTGACGATGCCGATGTTGTTCGCCCACTGGTCGACGGTGTCGAGCGCGATCAGACCGGTGGTCGTGGAGAACGCCAGCACGGAGAACACCGCGGCGACCAGGCCGATCCGGAGGGCGGCCTGCGCCCGCGTCCAGCCGAACTTCTCCTGGAACGACGCCGAGACGACCTGCAGGATCGACAGCAGCGACGTGAACCCGGCCATGACCAGGGACCCGAAGAACAGGGCTCCGAAGAGCCCACCCGCCGGCATCTGGGAGACGAGGGCGGGGAACGTGACGAACGCGAGGATCGGGCCGCTGAGCCCCTCCATCTCCGCGATGGCGACACCCTGCTGGTTCGCGAGGAAGCCGAGCGCCGCGAACACGCCGATGCCCGCGAACACCTCGAAGCCCGAGTTGGCGAACGCGACCACGAAGCCGGGGGACGTCAGGTTGGCACGGCGCTTCCGGTAGGAGGCGTACGTGATCATGATGCCGAACGCGATGGACAGCGAGAAGAAGATCTGGCTGTAGGCGGCGATCCAGACGTTCGGGTCGGTCATCGCGCCCCAGTCGGGCGTGAACAGCGCGTTGAGCCCGTCGGCGGCTCCCGGCAGGAACAGGGCCCGCACCACGAGCGTGCCGAACGCGAGCAGCAGCAGCGGCATGAAGACGAAGTTGACCTTCTCCAGGCCCTTGGCGACGCCGGCCGCCAGCACGACGATCGTGGCGACCCACACGAGGACCAGCGGGATCAGCACGGCCGGCACGAAGTCGAGGGTGAACCACGGGTCCGCGCCGCCGACGTCGGCGAGCTGCAGGTAGGTGCCGGTGAAGAAGCCCGCCGTGTCGTCGCCCCACTGGAGGCCGAACGAGTACACGAAGTAGCTGAGCGCCCACGCGATGATCACCGCGTAGTAGACGGCGATGACGAAGCAGATGGCCACCTGGAACCAGCCGAGGGTCTCCAGCCAGCGCTTGACCCGCCGCAGGGCCAGCGGTGCCGAACCTCGGAACCGGTGACCGATCGCGTAGTCAAGGAACAGGATCGGTATGCCAGCCGTCAGCAGCGCTATCAGGTAGGGCACCATGAACGCGCCCCCACCGTTCTCGTATGCCACCCCCGGGAAGCGCCAGATGTTCCCCAGCCCGACAGCGGAGCCGATCGCGGACAGGATAAATCCCAGCTGTCCGCTGAACTGCTCGCGCTTCTCGGGCTCCGCGGTAGTTCTCTGCGCGTCGCTCATACCCTGATCTTCTGAGGAGATCCCCCCGAACGCGAAATCGGCTCGCCGTAAACTTCACCGAAGTTTCACGGCGCGCTCACCGGGAGGCTCGCTCGGCGAGCAGCTCTGCCACGTAACCGCCGCGGAACTTGCCTGTCGGGTCGAGGCGCGCGGCCAGCTCCGCGAAGTCGGCGAACCGCGGGTACAGGCCCGGGAGGTCCGCCACGGGGACCGTGAACAGCTTGCCCCAGTGCGGGCGCGCGCCGAGCGGTAGGAGCGCCGCCTCCAGCTCGGGCAGCGCGGCGCGCACGGCCGGCCAGTCCTGCTTCCACGTGAAGTGGAACGCGAGGCTGTCCTCGGGTGTGGTGCTGAGCCACTGGTCGTCGCCGGCGATGGTCCGGATCTCCGACGTGAGCAGCAGCGGACCCATTCGGTCCCCGAGAGCCCGCACGGCGCGGACGGCGTCGGGCCCCGCGGTGCGCGGCAGCAGGTACTCCGACTGCAGCTCCTCGCCCAGGGACGGCGTGAAGTCCAGCCGGAAGTGCGGCAGCCGCTCGAACCACGGCCCGGGCACCCCGCCCTGCTCCGTGCACGCCACCGCTGCGACGTCGGGCAGGGGATGCATCGGCCCGACGGCGGGCCGGGCGCCCAGGCGCGTCAGCAGACCGGCGGCGGGGCCGCTGGTCGAGCCTGTCCCTCCGCTGGTCGAGCCTGTCGAGACCCTCGACTTGCACCACACCATACGCACGTCCGGCTCGTACCAGCTGGTGAAGACGCTGACGGAGTAGGCGCTGCCCATGACGGCGTCGAGGTTCTCGAACAGCGCGTCCCACGGCAGCCCGGTGAAGACGTCCTGGCGCACGTCGAACGTCGGCACGGTGGCCAGCTCCACGCGCGTCACGACGCCGAGGACCCCGAGCGCCACCACGGAACCGGGGAAGTCGGCATCGCCCCTGCGCAGGGTCAGCAGCTCACCGGTGGCGGTCACGAGCTCCACGCCGACGACGTCACCCGCCAGCGAGCGCGTCCCGTCACCTGAACCATGTGTGCCCGTCGCGACGGCACCGGCCACGGAGATGTGCGGCAAGGAGGCCATGGCGGTGAGGGCCCGGCCCTCGGCGTGCAGGTCGGCCGCGACCTCGCCGTAGCGCAGGCCGGCGCGGACCGAAGCCACCCCCGTCCTGGGGTCGACCTCGAGAGGCGGCCGTCCGTCGTCGAGCAGGTCGAGCTGTACGTGCACGCCCGTCGTGTCGGCGACGTCGCAGAACGAGTGGCGCGAGCCGAGGGCCCGGACGCGGGGCTCACCGGCGACGATGCCGGTGAGCTCCGCGAGGGTCCGGGGGCGCTCCGTGCGCGCGGAGGAGTAGGTGAGGTTCGCTGCCCAGTTCTTCACCGGACAAGGGTGCCACTCCTTCTTCGGATCGGACGCGGCCGGCTCAGGCGCTGGCTGCGGCCTTGCGGACCACTGGGATCCGCTGGCTGATACCGACCATGTCCAGGACCTCCATCACCACGGCGGACGGCTCTCGGAGCAGGACGGGCGAACCCGTCTCCTCGCCGAGCACGAACACCTGCAGGATGAAGGCCACCCCGGAGGAGTCGATGAACGTGACATCCCGCGCGTCGACGATGACGGGCTCGGGATCGGGTCGTGCGGCGAGCGTGGCCATCGCCTCGCTCGCGTTCTCGCGCAGCAGCGCGTCGATGTCGCCCCAGAGGGTCAGCACCGTGCCCTCGTAGGTGTTCCGGCAGGCGATACCCGAGCCCGGGCGTCCGGGAACCAGGTCCTGCGCTGAGTCTGACGGGAGAGGGTCCATGGGGTCATTCGCTCCGTCCTGCATTGGTCGAGCCTCGACTTCGCTAGACACTGACTTCTACACACTGACTTGCACTCTGACTTGGACGCTTCTTGGTGCTCTCTGACCGCTCCTTGGTCCGGAGGGGCAAGAATTGCCTAGGGCGAGTGTTCACCCGAGACCCGACTTCCGTCCACCCCCAGGGCGTTACGGTCACATTGCACGGAGGAGAATTGCCGGCCTCCGCACCATCGCGGGCCTGCTCGGCACCCGTCCGAGGAGGCCTCAGGCAGGGTCGGTCACGTCCGCAACCGTGGCATCGAGCGCCGCCGTGAGATCGACGGCGTCAACCGTTGCGCCCACACCGTGCGCGCCTCCGCCGATCGACACCGGACCCGGCTCACCGAGCCGGGAGTCCGCGACGACGGGCCACCTGTGGAACGACCCGAACGGGGTGATGGTTCCCCGCTCATAGCCCGTGACCTCGAAAGCCACCTCCTTGCTCGGCATCGACAGCCGAGAGACGCCGAGCAGCGCACGCAGCTTGGGCCACGAGATCTGCCGGTCACCGGGGACGAGCACGAACAGGTAGTCCTCGTCCGCCCGACGTACGACGATCGTCTTGATCAGCTTTGCCGGTTCGACCCTGCGAGCGGCAGCGGCCTCAGCGAGGGTAGCGACCTGGCCGTGCCGCGTCACCTCGAACGGGATACCCGCCGCCTCGAGCGCGGCCACGGCGCGTTCTTCGCTCATGAAATTTCCTATCCTGAAAACGCGAGTCTTCGTTGTCTCGCAATATGGTCAAGACATCGCCCGGAGGCAACTCAGACCCCGTGCTGGTTGCCCGGGTCGTACTCGGTGCGCTCGGTGCGCCAGTACTCGGCGCCGTCACGCGTGCGTCGCACCAGGCCCTGGTCCACCATGGCACGCCGGAGGCCGACCGGGTCGTGAGCCAGCCCGCGGAGCCGGTCGGTGAGCTCACGCTCCGTCATCGGTTCCAGCAGCGTGGGCATCGCCTGGGTGGCCAGGTACCGCGTCACAGCCAGCTTGTCGCGCCATCTCCGCGGCATCGACTCCAGGCGCCCGGAACGCAGGAAGCGCCGCGGGTCCTCCTTGGACCCCGCGGCGCCTGCCGTCGCCGGCTCGGGCGGCGTCTGCTCAGCTGTCATGAACCGCTGGTCATTCCTCCGGCTGGTCGTCGACCGGCGCGAGCTCGTCGTCGCGGACGGTCGCCGTCGGGCTGGACGACGGTGCGGCACTCGGCTCCGGATCCCCGTCGGTCCCGTCGCTCGCGCACGGGTCAGGCTCTTCGGTCTCCGACTTCGTGTCGGCCTCCGCCGCAGAGTCGTCAGCAGCCGCTGAGTCCGCGCCGTCCGACTCGGTGCCGTCGGACTCGGTGCCGTCGCTCGACGGGCACGTCGGCTCCTCTGTGCCCGGCTCCTCTGTGCCCGGGTCGGTCGGCTCCGGGTCGGTCGGGTTCGACGGCTCCGGCTCCGGGTCGGTCGGATTCGACGGCTCCGGCTCCGGCTCCGTCGGATTCGACGGCTCCGGCTCCGGCTCCGGCTCCGTCGGGTTCGACGGCTCCGGTTCGGGGTCGGTCGGGTTCGACGGCTCGGGGTCCGGTTCCGGGTCCGTCGGGTTGGACGGTTCGGGGTCGGGGCTCGGCTCCGTCGGCTTGTCCGGCTTGTCGCCATCCGGCTTGTCGCCATCCGGCTTCGGGTTGGGCTTCGTCGGCTTCTGCGAGGGCGGGTTGTCGCTCGGCCGGTCTCCCGGCTTGCGCGGGCCGTCGTCGGAGCTGTTGTCCTTGGGCTTCGGGTCGAGCGCCGGCTTGTACCGCGGGCTCGCGGAGTCCGTCGGTTCCCAGGTGCCGACGTCGGACGGGTCGATCGCGCGGTTGGGGATCGAACCCGCCGCGAAGAACTCGAAGTGCCACGGCTCCGGCTTCGAGCCGCCGAGCTGCGCCCACGACGGGTTCTCCCAGCCGTAGTCCGGGCCGTTCAGCCGCAGCCAGACGTACTCAGGGGAGTTGCCGCCGGCGATCGGGTTGCCCAGGTCCACGGCGAGACCCCAGCCATGGTTCGAGGTGCCGGGGATCGCCGCGAGGTGCGGCTTGGCGCTGGCCACCGCCACCTGGAGCTCGTAGGACCGGTAGGAGTCGGTGATCGGGATGGGGTAGCCGAACTCCTGCTCGAACTGCTCGTTGAGCGCCGTGAACCGCTCGGCCGCGTCACAGCGCAGCATGTGCCCGGGGGCGAAGTCCAGGGGGCACAGGACGTCGGCCGGGATGCGGCCGTTGGCGTAGCCGGTGGTGGTGCCGCCGAACCTGCTCACGACGTCGAGCAGGTCGTCCCGCAGCGAGAAGCCCCGGTGCCGCCCGGCTTCCTGGCCCCCGCCCTGCACCTCGACCAGGGCGTTGGGCACGGAGGGGTCCAGCATGTTCGCGAGGCGCACGGCCGCGATGACCACCTCGTCGTAGGTGATGTAGCCGGCCTGCGGGTCGTCGTCGTGCGGGTCGATCACCGACGTGCGCTCGTTCGACACCTGCACGGCGGGTGAGCGGTCATCGTCCGGGTCGCGGTCGGGGTCGGCGTCCTTCTCGGCATCCTTCTCGACGTCGTCCCGCTCGGGGTCGGCGTTCTTCTTGCTGGTGCCGTCCTTGGCGTCAGCACCGTCGCCGTCACGCTTCTCGGCGTCGTGCTTCTCGCCGTCGTCTTCCTTGTCGCTGTCGTCCGCGTCGTCGCCGGCCTCCTGAGCATGGCGCGCCACCGGCGCGTCCTCGATGCGGAGGCCCTCGTTGTTCTCGCCGAACGCCAGCTGCTGCATCTGGTACGTCGTGTAGAGCATGCCGAGCTCGGCGGCAGCCTGCGCGACGGTGGGACTGAAATCGGGGCCCTGCTCCTGTGCCTGCTCCTCGGCCCGTTCGAGCACCGCGACGATCTGGCTCAGCGTGACGCCGTCCGGGGCGGTGTCGGTCTCACCCACCGCGACACTCTTGATCAGGCCATAGAGCCGGATCGGGAGCTCGCCGTCGTTGCCTCCGGACGGGTGCGAGGCCGGGACGCTCGCCGAGGCGGTGAACAGCACGCCCGCGGCGATCACCGTGGCGACCACCCCGGTCCAGGCGGGACGGAGGAGCTTCCGCAGGCCGGAACGGAAGTTCTGCGGAACGAGCTTCTTCGCCTGGTCGTTCACGCGTCGCCCCCTCGGTCGGTGCGCCATGTCACGGTGCAGTACGTGCCCTTCGGATCCTCGCACAGGACTATCACGACGAGGTGAACTCAAGCGGCGTAATTTTCAGCGCTGGGATGAACCGCACTTCCCCGCTGAAGACCGGACGCTTCCGACATCGGTGACATCCCACGATCGTCAAGGGTAACGATTCGGGCGTACAGCGCAATGAAGGCTTCCAGGTACATCTCGGATGCTTCACACTTGCCCGCGTCCGTACGGGCGCACCCGCGCCCGCAGTCGAGCGGCCGGAACAGTGGCCGTGAAAGGAAGTCCCTCATGACCGAGACCACCAGCGCGCCTGCCGTCCAGGGCGCGGTCCAGGACCCGCAGGCGAACACCCTGGCCATCGTGGGCTTCATCCTGGCTTTCATCGCGCCGCCGATCGGGATCGTCGTCTCGGCGATCGCCACCTCGAAGGCCGGCAAGGCGGGTTTCGACAGCAAGCTCGCGAAGTGGGGCCTCGGCCTCTCGATCGTCTTCACGGTGCTGTACCTCGCACTGGTCGCCGCCGGCATCTGGGCGGCGATGGCCGTGCCGACCATGTGACCGAGCCGGGGGCGGGCGTCCGCACGAAGCCCGGCAACGTCACCAGCAGCACCGAGGCTGCCGCTCCCCAGGGGCGGCGGCCTTCGCGGCTTCAACAGCCGGTACTGGTCTATCCAAGACCATTCGGATACTCCACAATATGGCCTGACATTTCCCACCACCTCCAACCAGGGGAGCATGACCACCATGACCACGCCCGACACCACGACGCCCGAGGCCACTGTCGACGAGAACGCGGCAGTGACCGCCACCAAGGTCGTGGAGGCCGAGCCTGCCGCGTCGGAGGTGACGTCCGGGGCGACGGCCGGTACCGAGGCATCGGCTGCTGAGACACAGGCCGTGGCCACGGAGACCGTGGCCAGCGAGACCACTGCGGCGGTGACCCCCACGGAGGCCGTCACCGAGGCCGCCGTGGCCGTGGCCACCCCCGCCCCCGAGACCGCCGTCGTAGCGGGCGCCTCTGCGGCCGTGGAGGAGGAGGACCCGCAGACCACGGTCTTCAGCCTCCTCACCTTCTTCCTCGCCGCGCTGCCGGTCATCGGCGTCATCCTGAACGCGATCGCCGTCGCTCGCGCCGGCAAGGAGGGCTTCGACCTGTGGCTCGCTCGCTGGGGCCTGGCGCTCGCCATCATCGAGACCATCGGCGCCCTTGCCCTGGTCGGCCTCGGCTACTACCTGGGCATGCTGACTGCCGGCACGGTCTGAGCCGGCTGAGCCGGCTGAGCCGGCTGAGCCGCCTGAGCCGCCTGGCCATCCCCGCGCGTGTCAGACCCTCAGGCCACTCCGACGACCTGAGGGTCTGACCACATTGGACGGGCAGAGCGGGTGAAATTTCGCTAAACGTCACATCGTGGTCATTCGGCCGACACCGCCCACATCGACGATGAACGCGTCCAGGTCGTTCTCGTGGAAGGTCTGTCCGATGTCGCAGCTCATCCAGCGAGGTCTCCGGCGGGGGCTTCGAAGCCGCCACTTGATCGCGTCGGTCACCACGTTGGCGCTCGTCGCGCTGCTGACCGTGGTGCTTCCGCAGCCCGCAGGCGCCTACCCGCCGGACCTCCCGTCCAAGGCGGTGACACAGTCCGAGCTCGACGCTCTCACCGTGCGGGCGGAGAACTCCTCTACCCCGTACGACCGGGACCTGTTCCCGCACTGGATCACCATCGACGGGTGCACCACTCGCGAGACCGTCCTGCGGCGCGACGGCGACGGCGTCGAGGTCGGTAGCGACTGCTATCCGACGGCGGGCAGCTGGTACAGCGAGTTCGACGGCGAGACCCGGACCGCGCCGGCCGACCTGCACATCGACCACGTGGTGGCCCTGTCCGAGGCCTGGGACTCCGGCGCCAGCGAGTGGACGACGGACCGCAGGCAGGACTTCGCGAACGACCTCACCGGCCCGCAGCTGATCGCCGTCACGGCCGAGGTGAACATCTCGAAGAGCGACCATGACCCGGCCGAGTGGGTCCCCCCGCTCGCGAGCAAGCGCTGCGCCTACGCGAAGATGTGGATCCACACGAAGTCTCGCTGGGACCTCAGCGTGGACACGGCGGAGAAGACGGCGCTGCAGCCGCTGCTCGACGCCTGCTCGTACTGACCGGCTCTCTCGTACCGAGCCGCGTCAGACCCTCAGGTCACTCCGGTGACCTGAGGGTCCGACACGGACGTACGAGAGCGCCGCGTAGAGGGCTTGTTCCGCGTCGCGCACGGCCTCGTAGGCGTCCTGACAGGAGGCGTACCCCGCGCAGGCGACGTCGAGCACGGCGATCGCGGCCCTGGACGTGACTTCGGCCCGGTCCGGGTCGGCGTCGCGGACCTCCGCGAGTCTCGCAGCCCGCTGCCGGGCGGCGCGAAGCTGCGACGCCCCCACCGCATGCCGGGCCTGCCCCGACTCCAGCGCCGAGGCGTAGGCCTCGAGCGTGTCGGCCACCGCGCCGAAGCCCGGCACACCGTCCCGGACGGTCCGCGCGCCGACCCGGAGCGCCACGGGATCTCCTTCCGGCGGCCGGCTGACCGCCGTGTCCCAACCGGACGCCGTGACGCGCAGGTCGTCGATCAGGCCGTCGACGTGCTCCGGCGCGCCACTGTGCTCGAACGCCTGGCGGGTACGGCTCAGAGCGTTGATTCGGCTCTCGCACAGCGCGATGAGCTCACGAGCTGTCATACCGCTCCCCTCGGGCATCCTGATGCGCGTCACAGGAATCTCGCAAGCCTACGGAGGCGCCGCCCATCGCGACATGGGGAGCCATCCCCATGTCGGTGGGATCCGCTCCGCCCAACTATTGACGTGCCATCGGTTTCCGGGTGAATCTTGACGGGCCGCGACCCAGGTCGTGCCGTGTTCTGGCCGCTCCATCGCTCCACCCCTCCGATGACGGAAGCAAGGACGAGCACAAGGAGTTCCGATGACATCGCTGTCAGCACCCTCCGCCCCTGCGCGTAGACCCGCCCGCTCACCACGGCGCGCCGTCGGCTCGGCGACGGCTGTCGCCCTCACCTGTCTCCTGGCCGCGTCCCTCTCCCCGGTCACGCGGGCCGACGCCGCTCCGGCCGAACCCGGCACGCGGACGGCGACCACCACCCTGGGCGGTGCCGCGCCGCAGGCGGCGGCCGCGCCGGCGGCCGAGATCTGCGACATCTACTGCGATGCCAGGGATCCCGGGGCCGCGACCGGCGACCGCATCCCGGTGAGCACCACGATCTACGGCCGCACGATCCAGCTGCACGTCTCCGACCCCGACGTCATGGGCTGGGGGTCTCTTGACAACGGGCAGCCGGGTGACGAGGTCTGGCTCGACCGGTCGTTCGACGGCGGCAGGACCTGGTCGTCGGGCAGCAGGCTCGGCGGCACGACGGTCCCCGGCGGATCAACGGGTTGGCGCACCCAGATGTACAACGTCGACGACTGGAACAACCTCGGCGTCGGTGCGCTGCGCGCCTGCGGCAAGGCGGGCGACCGGGCCGAGATCGCCTGCACCGGCTGGGCGCGCAACGACCGCAACGCCGGCAGCCGCTCCACGGAGGCCGCCACCGCGCTGATGATGCTGTGGGACCGGAACACCGGCCTGTTCGAGACCAACGGCTGGTGGACGGGTGCGAACGCGCTGACCGCCGTCATCGACAACGCCCGGATCAGCGGGATGGGCAGCTACCGCTACGCGATCACGCAGACCTACGACAAGAACGTCAACGCGCGCGAGGGCCAGTTCCGCAACGAGTACCTGGACGACACCGGCTGGTGGGGCCTCGCCTGGATCGCCGCCTACGACCTGACCGGCGACAGTCGATACCTGAGCACGGCGCGCGCCGACGCCGACCACATGCGCGCCTACTGGACCGACAAGTGCGGCGGCGGCGTCCAGTGGAACACCGGCATCGCGTACAAGAACGCCATCACCAACGAGCTGTACATCCAGCTCAACGCGGCGCTGCACAACCGCATCCCGGGCGACACCACCTATCTCCAGCGAGCGCAGCAGGGGTGGGACTGGTTCCGGGCCAGCGGCATGATCAACTCCGACAACCTGATCAACGACGGGCTCAACGACTCCTGCGTCAACAACGGGCAGCCCACGTGGACGTACAACCAGGGCGTGATCCTCGGCGCCCTGGCCGAGCTGCACCGGGCCACGGGAGACGCGGGGCTGCTCAGCACCGCACGCGCGCTGGCCGACGCCTCGACGAGCTCCACCTACCTCAACCCGGGCGGCGTGCTCCGCGAGGTGAACGAGGGCGACGACTGCGACAGCGACGGCGCCTCGTTCAAGGGTGCCTACGTCCGTGGCCTGGGCAAGCTCAACGTGGCGCTGGGCGACCGCCCGTACAGCGGCTACCTCGACCGGCAGGCCGACGCCGCGTACACCAACGATCGTGACTCGCTCGGCATGTACGGCCCGCACTGGAACGGCCCGCGCGTCCCGGTGACGGCGGGACACGGCTGCCAGCACGGTGCGCTGGACCTGTTCAACGCGGCGCAGGCGAGCTGATCCCTCCACCCAGCGGTTCGACCCCTACACACGGCACGCGACACGCGACACGCCGAGGATTCCATGCAAGGTGTAGGGGTCGAACGGTGGAACGGGCCACCGCTCGGCGACGTGGGTGGTAAATGACCTTGCCGGTGCTGGGAGAATGGGGGGTTGTGAGTACCGAGCCTTCCTCCACCCCAGTGTCCGACGGCGATGGCGGCCGCCCGGGCGGAGGCCGGGACCGCCGGCGCGGCGCACGCGGGAGGTCGGTCCGACAGCCCGGCCAGGAGCCTGGTCAGCAGTCCGGTCAGCGCGGCCGACGGCAGGACGGTCGGCGGGGACACGCCGGCCCGCGACGCGTCTCGACGGCCCAGCTCGAGGCGGCGGCCGCCAAGCGGGCCGCCGTCGAGGTGCCGCCCATCACCTACCCGGCGCAGCTGCCGGTCTCCGCGCGCCGCGCGGACATCGCGGCCGCGATCCGCGACAACCAGGTGGTGATCGTGGCCGGCGAGACCGGCTCCGGCAAGACGACGCAGATCCCGAAGATCGCGCTCGAGCTGGGCCGCGGGCGCCAGGGTCAGATCGGGCACACGCAACCCCGCCGGCTGGCCGCGCGCACGGTCGCGGAGCGGATCGCCGAGGAGCTCGGCACGCAGCTCGGTGGCGTGGTGGGCTACCAGGTCCGGTTCACCGACCAGTCCAGCGAGGACACGCTGGTCAAGGTCATGACCGACGGCATCCTGCTCGCCCAGATCCAGCGCGACCCGCAACTGCTCGCCTACGACACGATCATCATCGACGAGGCGCACGAGCGGTCCCTGAACATCGACTTCCTGCTCGGCTACCTGTCGCGGCTGCTCCCCCAGCGGCCCGAGCTCAAGCTGATCATCACGTCGGCCACCATCGACTCGGAGCGGTTCGCCGCGCACTTCTCCCCCGCCGCCCTGGCCGGGCGGGGCGGTGCACCGGACTATGTCACCGACGCGCTCCCGGGCCTCGCGCCGATCGTCGAGGTGTCCGGCCGCACGTTCCCGGTCGAGATCCGCTACCGCCCTCTGTCTCCGGACGAGGATCCCGCGCAGGGCGATCGCGCCTCGCGGGTCGAGCCCTCGTCGTCGCGGGTCGAGCCTGTCGAGACCAGGGGAGCGAAGGGGTCTCGACAAGCTCGACCACCGGGCAGCGCCCGACCATCGGGCAGCGGCCGAGGCCCGAAGGGGGCACGGGACGAGAAGGACCTCGTCACCGGCATCATCGAGGCCTGCGACGAGCTGTTGCGCGAGGGCAACGGCGACATCCTCGTGTTCCTCTCGGGTGAGCGCGAGATCCACGACACCGCCGACGGGCTCGCCGGGCACCTCAAGGAGCGCGCCAGGGACCCGAAGCACCCGCAGCACGTCGAGATCCTGCCGCTGTACGCGCGGCTGTCGAGCGCCGAGCAGCACCGGGTGTTCCAGCAGCACTCCTCGCGACGCATCGTGCTGGCTACCAACGTCGCCGAGACGTCTCTGACCGTCCCGGGAATCCACTACGTGGTGGACCCCGGAACGGCCCGCATCAGCCGCTACTCCAAGCAGACCAAGGTGCAGCGGCTCCCCATCGAACCGGTGTCGCAGGCCTCCGCCAACCAGCGCAGCGGCCGTTCGGGCCGGGTCGCCGACGGCATCGCGATCCGCCTCTACTCGGAGGAGGACTTCAACGGCCGTCCCGAGTTCACCGAGCCGGAGATCCTTCGCACGTCCCTGGCGTCGGTGCTGCTGCAGATGATCTCGGTCGGCGTCGTCAGCACGCCAGACGACGTCGCCCGCTTCCCCTTCGTCGAGCCCCCGGACACGCGCGCCATCCGCGACGGCGTCCAGCTGCTCACGGAGCTCGGTGCACTGGAGGAGGCCGACGGCGTCACCCGGCTCACCGACGTCGGCCGCACGCTCGCGCAGCTCCCCATGGACCCGCGCCTGGCGCGCATGGTCCTCGAGGGCTCGCGGCACGGCGTGGCGCGCGAGGTAGCGATCGTCGCGGCGGCGCTGTCGATCCAGGACCCCCGCGAGCGCCCGGCCGAGCAGCGTGCGCAGGCCGACCAGCAGCACGCCCGGTTCGCCGACCCGCGGTCCGACTTCCTCACGTACCTCAACCTCTGGGAGTACGTACGGGAGCAGCAGCACCTGCTGTCCGGCTCGGCGTTCCGCCGCCAGTGCAAGGCCGAGTACCTGAACTTCCTGCGCATCCGCGAGTGGCAGGACGTCGTTGCCCAGCTCCGCGAGATGTCGAAGCCCCTGGGTATCGAGATGTCGTTCCAGCCCCGCCGCCGCGGGTCGAGCTTGTCGAGACCAGGTGAGGTCTCGACAGGCTCGACCACCGGTGGCTCGACCACCGATGGCTCACCCGCTGAGGCCGAACCGGCGTCGTACCGGCAGACCTGGGACGACGACACGATTCACAAGTCCCTGCTGGCCGGCCTGCTCTCGCAGCTCGGGATGCAGGACACCGGCGAGGTGAAGGCCTCCGCCGTCGCGCACCTGCGGGGGGCCCAGCGCGAGATCGCCCTGAAGCGGGCGAAGAAGCAGGCGCGCAACGAGTACATCGGTGCCCGCGGGGCGCGGTTCGCGATCTTCCCCGGGTCTCCCCTGTCGAAGAAGCCGCCGGCGTGGATCATGGCCGGCGAGCTCGTCGAGACCAGCCGCCTGTGGGCGCGCGACGTGGCCCGCGTCCAGCCCGAGTGGGCCGAGGACCTCGCCGGGTCGCTGGCGAAGCACACCTACTCGGACCCGCACTGGTCGTCCAAGCAGGGCGCCGCCATGTGCACGGAGAAGGTCCTGCTGTACGGGGTGCCCATCGTGTCCGACCGCCGAGTGCTCTATGCGAAGGTGGATCCAGAGGCTGCGCGCGAGATGTTCGTGCGGAACGCGCTCGTGGAGGGCGAATGGACCACGCACCACCGGTTCTTCCACGACAACCGCGCGCTCCTGGAGGAGGCCGGCGAGCTCGAGGCCCGCTCCCGGCAGCGCGGCCTCGTCGCGGACGAGGACGACCTCTTCGCCTTCTACGACGAGCGCGTCCCCGACTCCGTGGTGTCCGCCGCGCACTTCGACCGCTGGTGGTCACGCGCGCGCAAGGAGACGCCGGACCTGCTCGCCTTCACGATGGAGCAGCTCGTCGGCGACGCGTCCGTCGACGCCGCCGAGTTCCCCGAGAAGTGGCCCCAGGGTGAGCTCTCCCTTCCGCTCACCTACCAGTTCCAGCCCGGGTCCGACGCCGACGGCGTCACCGTGCACATCCCCATCGCCGTGCTCGCGCGCGTGGTGCCGGACGGGTTCGACTGGATGGTGCCAGGTCTCCTCGAAGAGCTGACCGTCGCGACCATCAAGTCGCTGCCCAAGGCGGTGCGGCGCGAGCTGGTGCCCGCACCGGACGTCGCGCGCGAGGTCGTCGCCTGGATCCGCGCGGAGTGCCCGGCCTGGGACGACGTCGTCCGGGCCGGCGACATGGCGGAGCCCTATGTCGGCGCGTTCACGCGAGCGGTCCGGGTGCTGCGCGACGTCGTGGTGCCGCCGGAGGTCTGGGACGAGGAGCGGGTCGCGCGTCTGCCCGGCCACCTTCGGATGACCTTCCGGGTCATCGAGGAGCGCGGGCGGGGTCGTGACGCGTCGTCGATCGTGCTGGAGGAGTCGAAGGATCTGCTGCTGTTGCAGCGCAAGTTGGCGGGGCGGGCTGAAGCTGCTGTGCGGTCTGCGGTGAAGGGTGCGGTCGGTCGGGCTCTTGCGGAGGCTCGGGCGGTTTCGGGCGGGGCGGGTGCGGAAGGCGAAGACCCTCGCGCGGACGCGTTCACGGGCCCCGGGGGGCCCTCCACTTCGGGAAGGAATACGTCCGCGCGAGGGTCTTCGCCTTCCGCACCCTCCGTAGGCCCGTCGCCTTTGGAGGTGGGCAGCAGCTCCAGTCGGGGGGTGGTTGGCGGGGGTGTCGGCGTCGGAAGCTCCGCTGGTGCTGGTGTTGTTGGTGCTGGTGGTGTTGTTGGCGAGCAGAGCGGTCTGACTTCTTGGCCCTCCGGGTTGCCCGGGGGCGGGGTGCTGCCGCTGTCCGTGTCTACCGATGTGGGGGCCGGGGTTGTCGTGCGGGGGTTTCCTGCACTGGTGGAGGAGCGTTCTGCCAAGGTGAAGGGGCAGGCTCGGTCTGTCGGGGTGTCACTTCGGATCCTGGCTGATGAGAACGCCCAGGCCTCCGTGCATGCTGCGGGGGTGCGGCGGCTGCTGGTGGCCGAGGCCGGTCTTGGTGCCGGACGGATCACGTCGCGGTGGACCGGGACGCAGTCGCTGACCATGGCGGCATCACCGTATGGGAGCACCGAGGCACTGGTGGCCGATCTGCAGCTGGCGGCCGTCGTCTCGTTGACCTCCGCTGGTGACTCCGTGCGGTACGACACGCCGGCGGGCGGGCCGGACGCTGCTTCGATCCGTTCCGCTGCGGCGTACGCCGACGCGCTGGCGTTCGTGCGGAAGCACCTGGAGGACGAGGTGCACCGCGTCGTCGGGCACGTGGTGGCCGCACTGTCGGCGAGCCGGACGCTCGAGTCGGAGATCCGCGCGTCGAGCAGCCTGGCGCTGTTGAACACGCTGCAGGACCTCCGTGAGCACCGCGCGGCCCTGGTCCACGACGGCTTCGTGTCGGCGACACCGCCACGGCGGCTGCCGCACCTGGCCCGCTACCTGCGGGCGGACTCGCACCGGCTGACGAAGGCCACGGAGAACCCGGCGCGGGACGCCGACCTCGCCTGGCGGATCGGTGACGTGTCGGCGGCGTACGAGAAGGCGCTGGCCGCTCACGCCGCGGGCTCCCCCGACGCCGCGCGGGCCGCCGAGCTGGCCGACGTGCGCTGGATGCTCGAGGAGCTGCGCGTCTCGCTGTTCGCGCAGCAGCTCGGCACGGACGGGCCGGTCAGCGAGAAGCGGATCCGGAAGGTGCTGGCGCCGAACGGCTGGTGAGTTCCGACCAGCTTGATGCGCGCACGGCTGGTGTCACGGTCCCCCGGCTCTACCCTAGCCAGATCAGGGGCAGGCCGGGGGATCACCCGATGGCTCTGGGCTCGCGCCACGAATACCGTCGAGGCATGAGCACACCGAAGCTGTCCCGTCCTCGTCAGGGCCGCGTGATCGCAGGCGTCTGCGCTGGTATCGCCCGCCGCTTCGGCTGGGATCCTACGGTCGTACGAGTCATCGCGGTCGCCTCGATCTTGATCCCCGGTCCGCAGGTCCTGGCCTACGTGATCTGCTGGGTCTTCGTCCCGAACGAGCGCACCGCCTGAACTACACGCACTGGATCGTCCGGCTCTTGCGAGCCCGGATCTCACCCTGGGAATTCCCAGGACAGGATCAGGGACCGACCCGGGCATCACCGGATACCCCGAGGTCGGCAACGAACGTACCGTCGATGACATGAGCACACAGACACTTTCCCGTCCGCGCCGGGGGCGCATGATCGCCGGCGTCTGCGCCGGCGTCGCCCGCCGATTCGGTTGGGACCCCACTCTGGTGCGGGTCCTCACCGTCGCGTCCTTCCTGATCCCCGGACCGCAGTTCATCGCGTACATCGCGTTCTGGATCCTGATGCCGAACGACCCCGAGTAGCTCGACCCCGACTCTCCGACACGCCAGGCTCCGGGTGGTTTTCACCCGGAGCCTGGCGTGTCGCCGTATACCTCTGCAAGACTTGCAGCAAGAGCCGGAAACGGGCGTGCAACGCCGCACGTACCGCAACCCGGGACCGACGCCGCAAGGAGCCGCAATGACGCGCGATCCGAACGTGCCCAGACGTCTGCTCGCCACCCTCACGACCTTTGCCACCGCCCTCGTCCTGGGCCTGGTCGCCACCACGGCCGCGCCAGCGGCGGAACCCGCCCGGGCCGCGACGCCTGAGCACGGCGACGGGGACGTCATCCTCAACCTGTTCCAGTGGACCTGGGACTCCGTCGCCGCGGAGTGCGCCGACGTCGTCGGCCCTGCCGGGTTCGGGTACGTGCAGGTCTCCCCGCCGATGGAGCACGTCCGCGGCTCGCAGTGGTGGACGTCGTACCAGCCGGTGAGCTACCGGATCGACTCGAAGCTGGGCACCCGCGCCGAGTTCGCGAACATGGTCGCCACCTGCGACGCCGCAGGGGTGGGCGTGATCGCCGACGCGGTCGTGAACCACATGGCGGGGGCCGGACGGTCCGGCACCGGCGTGGCCGGCACCGCGTACTCGGAGGACAACTTCACCGGCACGTACGGCGCGCAGGACTTCAACGACTGCCGCACCGACATCGCGGACTACACGAACCGCTACGAGGTCCAGCACTGCCGGCTGGTCGCGCTGCAGGACCTGCGCACGGGTTCCGACTACGTCCGCGGCCGCCTCGCCGCCTACCTCGACGACCTGGTCTCGCTCGGCGTCGACGGGTTCCGGATCGATGCCGCGAAGCACATCCCGGCGTCGGACCTGGAGGCGATCAAGTCACGGATGAGCAACCCGAACGTGTTCTGGGTGCACGAGGTGATCGGTGCCGCCGGCGAACCGATCCAGCCGTCCGAGTACCTGGGCAGCGGCGACTCGCACGAGTTCGACTACGCACGCCAGCTCAAGGCCGACTTCGACGGGCAGATCAAGAACCTGCGGTACATCGGTGACGGCAAGCTGCCGTACGACCGGGCCGGCGTGTTCGTGGACAACCACGACACCGAGCGCAACGGCGAGTCGATGAACTACAAGTGGGGCGCCAAGTACGTGCTGGCCAACACGTTCCTGCTGTCCTGGCCGTACGGCTCCCCCACCGTGTACTCGGGCTACGAGTTCTCGAACCACGACGCCGGGGCACCTGGTGCCACCGAGACCAGCGTCCCGGACGCGACCTGCGGCGCCGGACAGTGGACCTGCACGCAGCGCTGGACGGAGATCCGCGGCATGGTCGGCTTCCACAACGCGGTGGCCGGCACCCAGGTCACGAACTGGTGGGACGACGGCGGCAACCTCGTGAGCTACGGCCGGGGCGACCGGGGATACGTGGTGCTGAACAACACCGCGTCGAGCGTGCAGCGCTCGTTCCAGACGTCGCTTCCCGCCGGCACCTACTGCGACGTCGTCGCGGCCGCGGACTGCTCGGTGACGCGGACGGTCAACGGGGACGGCTGGTTCACTGCGTCGGTCCCGGCTTACGGAGCGCTGGCGATCCACGTGGGTGCGTGGCCCGCCGCCGGCTGACCGTGTCGAGACCCCACTGGCGAGACCCCCGTTGGTCGAGCTCGTCGAGACCTGGTCTCGACAAGCTCGACCAACGAGGCGGGACGACGAGCGGGAGACGTCGACGACCGCACCCGCTCAGCGGAACAGCCCGCGCGCCCTGCCCAGATCGAGGAACACGGTCTCGCCCGTCGCGTCCTGCACGCCGTCGTTGTCCGTCACGGCGTACACACGGCCGTCGCCACCGATCGTGAGGCCCTCGAGCTTCTCCTGCGTCCAGCCGTTGGTCGTGCGCAGCGCGGGCAGGACGTCGATCGCGAGCTCCTTGTCGAGCATCGAGACCGTCCCGGGACGCGGGTCGCGCCGCGGCAGGTCCACCGTGTAGACGGCCTTGAGCTGCGCGGCCGGGCCGTTGAGCTTGTCCCGCTCGATGACCGCGAGCGTGTCCCGGTCCACCATCGTGATCTCGGACAGGCCCACCCAGTCACCGTCGGCCGACGGCGCGGACAGCGGGTAGCCGAACCAGGTCCACTCGCCGGTCGCGACGTCGTACCGCCCGATGCGGGCGTAGCCGCCCACACCGTCGTCGCTGGTCAGGCCGCGCTGCAGCGCGACGAACAGGTGCTCGCCCGTACGGTCAACGGTCCCGGTCACGCCCTCGATGCCCCACTTGCCGAGGCCGGCGGCGACGTCGTCGGGCAGGCTTACGCGCTCCTGCACCCGGCCCGAGGCCGATACGCGCACCAGCGCGTTCTCCGGCCCGGTCTCGCCTTCGACGCCGAGCCAGAAGCCGCCCGCCCGGCCCTTGACCGACGGCTGGGCCCAGATGCCCTCGGCGTCCAGTCCGACCGGTGCGCCGTTCTCCGTGACGACGATCTCGCGGTCGATCACCGCGGGTCCGGCCTTCCTGCCGCGCTGGCCTGCGGTCGAGACGGAGAGGATCGACGTCGGCGACATCGCGGCGTCAGTCACGGTCCAGAGGCGGTCCCGCTTCTTCGGGTCGGCGGAGAGTGCGCCGAGCGCGGTCCAACCGATCGGCTTCGCCGCACCGGTCTCGGTGCGCGCGTCGGCGGAGACCACCGACGGGAACGCAGGCGTCCCGGCGTCGCGGGCGTACCGGTGGCCCTTGCCGAACACGGACACGGAGGCGCGGACGCCGTCCTCGGCCGAGTCCTCCTCGGAGGACACGACGAGCAGGTTCCGCGACGGCACCGGCAGGAGCCCTTCCGGACCGTTGGTGGTGGCCAGGACCTGCACGAACCGCGGGGAAGCCGGGTCGGACACGTCGTAGACGGCCACGAAGTTGGACCGCTCGGAGCCCACGAACGCGTAGCGGACGCCGTCGAGCGTCGCTACCGAGAGGCCCTCGATCTCCACGCCCTTCTTGCCGGCGCGGTCATCGTTGTGCAGGCCGACGCGCACGGCGAGCTCCTCGAGCTCGGCACCCGCGTCCCACACGACGTCGCCCGTCGCGGCCTCGAAGACCGTCCAGCCGCGCGTGCCGCCCTTCCAGTCGCCCTCGTTCGCGGTCGCGACGTGCTCGTCGTCGACCCAGCCGATGGCGTCGGGCTCGCGCGGGGCCGCCTCGACGGAGCCGGTCTGGTCGACGGCGCCGTCGTCATCGGTGTCCACGCCCTCCAGTGCGACTTCGCCGGCCGAGAACACGTTCAGGAGCTCGCCGGATACGACGTCGAGCACGGCGACGCCGTTGTTCTCCTGGAGGGTCACCGCGACCTTGGTGTCGGACGGGTTGATCGACACGTACTCCGGTTCGACGTCCTGCGGGGTGTCGAGCCCGGCCGCGGCGAGCGCCGGGACGTCGAGCGTCACGGGACGGGTCTGCCAGGCCGCCGGGTCCGTGCCCCGGAGATCGACGAACTGCAGGAATCCCGCCGGCGCCTGCGGCAGGTCGCCCTCCTCCCCCTCGCCGGTGTCAGCAAGGACGTCCTCGTCCCGCTGGTTCTCCATGGCGATGACGGCGCGGGCACCGTCGTGCGTGACGGCTATCGAGTCGGGCTGGCCGCCCAGGTCGATCGAGCGGACGCGGGTGCGCGTCGCGAGGTCGACGACGTCGAGGCGACCCGACGGCGCGGTGAACGACGTCGAGCTGTCGACCACGACGAGCACGTACTCGCCGACGACGGCGACCGACGTCGGCTCGTCGTGCTCGGAGCCGAGCTCGGCGAGCGACAGCGACCCGAGGCCCTGTGGGTCGGCGGGGTCGCTGATGTCGACGAACCCGATGCGGCGCGCGGCGGCGTCGGTGTGGATGAGGGTGCTGCCGTCCTCGCTGACGGCGGAGATCTCGGCGACCGTCTCGTCCGCGGGGTCAGCGTCGGCGGGCGCGTTCTGGAAGACGGGGTAGGTGGCGAGGCGGTGGAAGGTCTCGCGGGGCTTGGTCGAGCCAAACCCGCTGGCCGAGCTGAACCCGCTGGTCGAGCTGGTCGAGCTTGTCGAGACCTGCTGCCCGGCGGCGAATGCCGGGAACGCGCTCAGCCCCAGTGCGAGGGCGGCGCCGGAGGCGATGAAGGCCGCGTGGCGGCGGTTGGGGGACACGCTGCGCACGCTGGCCCCATCGGGTGGCGACCTGGCTGACCTGAGATGTCGACGGAGCGACCTTGCGGTGAACGTTCTAGCGGGCATACGGGGCGGGAGGATGTGCTCCTCCCACCCCATACGTCGGTCCGGCGCCCAGAGTCACAGCACGCGGAGCGCTGCCTCCGCCGCCTGTCGGCGCAGCTCGCCGACCGCCGTGCAGGTGAACGGCACCTGGGAGCCGTCGTCGAGCACGAGCCAGTGCCGGCGCGACGCGAGGGCGCGCGGCTCTCCGCTGATCAGCGCGCGCGCCGTCGCCTCGAGGCCGCCAACGCGCACCCTGCCGCCGTCGTGCAGCTCGATCCGGGTCTTGCCTGGTGGCACGGAGGTCGGTCCGGGAGGAGGCACGTCGTCGGGCAGCACCTGTACCGCGAGACCGGGGCCGCCTGATCGGGCGGCCAGGTCCCTGACCAGGAACGAGCCGTAGATCAGGACGGCTGGGACCGCGACGATCCCCACACCGACCACCACCTCGGTGGTGGTGATACCGGACCGGGCCCGGACCGCGAGCACGAGGACGCCCGCGAAGGCCACCGGAAGCATGCGGAGCCCGTGCCGACGCCAGCTCGCTCCGATCCCGGCGCGTGGCTCGTCCTGCCCGCGCAGCACCCGCCAACCGGTCCAGCGGCGCACGTCGTCGTTCTCGAGCGCGACCAATGCCATCCCGTCACCGAAGCGCCACCAGGCCCGTGCGGTAGCGAACAGCCCGGTCAGGAACACAGGCACCGCGGCGGGGAGCAGCACGGCGGTGCCCGCGAGGTCGTCCTGGTCAAGGGCGATCACGATCAGGAGCACCCCCACGGCGAGGATCACCGGATAGAAGCACGCCCGGAGGAAGTCGAGGAACCCGTCGACGCCACCGTGGGAACGGAATCCAAAGGTGTTGACGAGCTCGGCGCGGTCACGGGTGCGATAGACACTCTGGTTCTCGGGATCGGTGCCCCACTCCGACGACGTGCCTCGCTCGGGCAGCGCCAGGACGTCGGGGCGACGGAGGGCTCGCGACCAGGCGTGACGCAGCCGGCGCGCCCGCACCCAGTCGCGCCGGTACCAGAACCACCAGGTCAGGGTGCCCAGCATGAGCGCCGTGCCGACGACGAGCGCCGCGGTGTCTGCTTCTTCCCCCGCGCTGCCGCCCCCGACCAGCACCAAGAGCGGTGCCGTCGCCATGTTCAGGCCGACGATGGTGAGCAGCAGCATCCCCAGCCCGGCCGCGAGCCGCCTTGCGCCGGAGTCCTTCTTCTCGGCCCGTCCCAGGTTCACCGCCGCCAGGTCGTGCCAGTCGCCGAACGTCGCCGGGAGCGGCACCTCGCCGGGAAAGGGGGGCAAGGGCCGTCGCGTTCTCCTCGCCATCGATCAGGCCTCCGACGGCGGGGCACTCGCCCCGTTCGTCGGCGGACCGGAGGCGGGCAGGGGGGTGATCGTCGCAGGCCCCGCGATCCTGGCCAGCAGCATGCCGAGTGTGTTGCGCTGGGCGGGGTCGAGCGACCACCCAGCGAGCACAAGGCTCGGTCCGCCGTTCGCCGGGACCGCCACGACTGTGGCGAGGCCCACCGTGCGCGTCGTCGGCTCGGCGCCCGCCGGGGCTCCCGGAACCTCGATCGGCATCTCGTACTCGGTGGTCATACCGATCGCGGGGCCGATACCGGTCTCGAAGAGCTCGGTGTACGCATCGTCCGGCTCGAACCCCATCTTGGCGGGGAGCACGTGCCGCAGGACCTCCTGGGTCGACAGCGGCCCGTCGAACTGCTTGATCTCGGTCACCGTCCCGATGACGTCCCAGAAGACCTCCGTGCCCGTCGCCGTGGTGCCCTCGTACTCGGCCCCCTGGTACACGAACCCGTGGATGACGAGGTTCTGCTGGCGGGAGATGTCGTGCCACGCCTCGATGCCGCCGCGCAGCAGCTCGATGTCCTGGGCAGCGACCTCGACGCCCACGTCGTCGAAGGCGGCCCGGATGACACCGAGCGACTCCTCGACCGAGACGGACCCGGACAGGTCCACCCAGTCATCGGGGACGCGGGTGCTCAGCGTCCAGCGCGTCGGGTTGTCGGCCTCGGCCGAGGTCAGGACCGTCACCGGGCCTCCTGGTTCTCGAGAGTGTTGGCAAGCAGCGCGCCGTCGCCGTCCCGCTTGACGTTCCACCCCATGTTCATGACACCCAGCGGGTTGGTCACGATCCAGGTGGCTTGGTCAATGGTGACGTCCAGCGCGCGCCAGCCTAGCTCGGCCGTCGTCGCGATCGACCCACCCTTGGCCGCCATGCTGAAGAAGCCGGGGAACGCGGCGACCGCGGACGTGCCCACCCGCGACATCGGGTTCATGAACTGCCCGAACGTCGGTGCGACGCGACCGGCTGCGGTCGCGGCGGAGGCCACGCCGCGGAACGTGGCGAAAACCGCTCCCGCACCCAGGGCGGTCCCGATGGCCCCGACGATGACGCCCGGGGTCAGCCCCGCCGACCAGCTGCCGCCCTGGCCTGCCGCCGAGAGGAAGCCCGCCAGGGTGCTTGCCGCACCCAGGCCGACGCTGAGGCCGGCCAGGAAGGGCGACCACGGACCGGGGATGAGCGAGGCGAATCCCGCGATCATGCTTCCGATGGACAGGATGTTGGACAGCGAGTTCAGCAGCCCCGCGTGCTCGGCCGCCCACTCGAGGATGATGTCCCCGATCGCGGCGAACCCGTCCTTGATCGCGTCGACCTGGTCACCGGCCCAGTCCACGGCCTTGTCCCACCAGGACGGGTCGTCGGGAGCCATGGCGGCGGCCGTCTCGAACGCGCTGAGCAGAGCCTGTGCGGCGGTGGCGTAGTCACCGACGAGCACCTCGATCTCTGACCAGATGCCGTCGACGACGCCCTGTGCGGACGACATGTTCTCGGCAGCCTGCTGACGATGGCGCTGGTCGGCCTGGTACTCGTCCTGCTCGGCATCGGTGGCGTCGTCCCCAGGACGGGCCGGGTCCTCGGCGCCGTAGTAGCTCGACTGCGCGGCCTCCAGCTCAGCCTTGGCCACGCCCAGCCGACGGTTCAGGCCGTCGGCGTCGGTACGGAACTGGCGCAACTTGCCCGCCCAGGTCGCGAGGGCGGTGGCCGCCTGCTCGAAGGCCTTCTCGACCTCGCTCACCTTGGGCGCGAAGTCGTCGCTCATCGTGGAACGGAAGGCGATCGCGACCGAGCCGGCCCACTCGCCCTCGTTGATGTTGCTGAGCAGGAAGTGGATGCGCCGGATAGTCTCGTGCCCCGCCGTCAGGTCGTCGGACATCCCGCCGACCACCTCGTGCTCGCCCGGCGTCGGGTCGTACCCGATGTGCTCGTAGTGGGCCATCACTTGCCTCCGAGCGCGGCGGCGAGGCTCGCGTCGATCTTCGCGAACTCGGCACGGATGATCTCGAGCTGCTTCTTCGCGTTCTCGGCGCCCTCGCACATCTTGTCGATGCTGTGGTCCCACTTGTTCTTGAAGTGGTCCACCTTGTCGACGAGCTCGGGTTCGCCGACGGCGCTCGTGTCAGCGGCCCTCAGATCGTCGAGCGGCTCATAGAGCCGGTTCTTGACCTCACCCAGATCGTTCTCGACCCGAGCAAGGAACTCGTCGTCCATGACGAGATCGCCCATGCGCATTCCACCCGTTCTTCAGTGCCGACCGTACCGTGCAGCACCCTCGCACCCCCTCGCCTGCCGGACAACGGGTAGCCCTACCCTTGCCCGGCGGCCGCACTACTGTGAGCAAGTGACCGTCCTGGCCGAACTGCGCGCACTGCTACGCCTGCCCGGGTTCCGCAAGCTGTTCGCGGTCCGCCTGGTGTCCCAGGCCGCCGACGGCATGTTCCAAGTAGGTCTCGCCAACCTGTTGTTCTTCAGCCCGCAGTCACAGGGGTCAGCCGCGGCGATCGCAGGCGCGTTCGCCATCATGCTCGCGCCGTTCACGATCGTCGGCCCGTTCGCCGGCGTCTTCCTGGACCGGTGGCAGCGCCGGCAGGTGCTGGTGCTCGGCAACGCGGTGCGCGTGCTGATCACCGGCACGATGGCGGTGCTCATGCTCACGCAGGGCGTCACCCCCGCGATCTACGTGCTGGGGCTCGCCGCCCTGAGCGTCAACCGATTCCTCCTCGCGGGCCTCTCGGCCGGCCTGCCGCGCGTGGTCCAGGGCGACCTGCTGCTCACGGCCAACGCGCTCACACCGACGCTCGGCGCGGGCGCGGCGTTCCTCGGCGGTGGCCTGAGCTTCGTGCTCGGCTTCGCGATGCCTGCCGGCCGCATCCAGGACGCGACCGCCCTGATCTGCGCCTGCGTCGTCATGGGCTGCGCCGCGCTGTTGGGCCTGCGGATGTCCCGCACGCTGCTGGGCCCGACACGGCCCGCCGTCGGCTCGATCCGGAACGAGCTGGTGGTCGTCGCCCGCGGTCTGGCCGACGGCGCCCGCTACCTGGCCGCACGCCGCACCCCTGGCCAGGCGTTGCTGGTGATGGCGTTCCACCGCTTCCTGTACGGGGTGGTGTTCATCGCGTCGATCCTGATGTCGCGCAACCTGCTGGTCGAACCAGGCGACCACACGGCTGGCCTCGCCACCTTCGCCACGGTGATCGGCGCGACCGGCGTAGGCGGCGGGCTCGCGATCCTCCTCACCGCCGTGCTGGCACGGCGCATGGCCCCGCAGTCCTGGATCGCCGTGATGCTGCTGGTGGCAGGGCTGTCACAGCTGATCCTCGTGCCCGAACCCGGCTTCGTCACCGTGGTCACTGCCGCCGCCTTGCTCGGGCTCGCGGCGCAGGGCGCGAAGATCGCCGTCGACACGATCGTGCAGCGCGACTCCGAGGACGCCTATCGCGGCCGCGCGTTCGCCTTCTACGACGTCCTCTACAACGCGGCGTTCGTGGGCGCCGCCGCCCTCGCGGCCTTCCTCGTGCCCGACGCCGGATGGTCGCCCGGGCTCTTCGTCGCCCTGTCCGTGGGTTACCTGGCGGCGGCGATCCTGTTCGGCCTCCGCGGCACACGCACCGCTGTCCTGCCAAGGCAAACGCCGAGCGGGTGAATTTGTGGATGAGGTCCGGCTCCCAGAGCCGATCATGTCTGATTTGCCTGCCGAACGGTGCAAGGATTGAGGCAACTTACCTAAAGGGACTGGAGGTATCCGCTCATGTCCGACGCACCCGCCGTCGCCCCGACGCCCACCTGGGGTGAGGTGTTCCCCTGGTTCCGCGAGGTCATGGCCGAAGACGACGCCTGGTACGTCGGTCAGGTCGACAGCAAGACCGACGTCGGTACTGCCCGCCTCGCCGAGGCCGCCGTTACCCGGCTCAAGTCGCTGCCCGTCGGCCGGCTCTTTCCCGCAGTGCGGCGGGTCGAGCGCCTCGACGAGCTCGGCTGGCCCAAGCACCGGCTCCTCAACGCTCTGCACCGCGGCGGCTGCTTCACCGGGGACGACCTGTCCTACATGGTAATCGCCGAGATGCTGTCGTGGGAGTCGGTCGGCCCGATCATCGTGAAGCAGATTCTCGAGGTCGTCGCACTCGAGGAGATCCGGGTCAGCTCCGCGCGGTAAGGCTCCCGGATCCGGCGCCGGTCCGGCGGGCTGCCGCCAGCCGCCGACCCGCGACCACCGCGAGCGGCACGGCCGCCAGCGTGATCAGCCCCTGCACGATCTGGACCGCCCCGTACACCCCGCCGATCGCAGCGATCGCACGGCTACCCGCCACGATCCCGAGTATGCCGACCACGGCAGCGAGCAGCGCGCCGATCCGCCGCGTGGTGGGCGCGGCCCAGCCACACAGCGCCACCGCCGCGACGACGAGCAGGCTCAGGGCCATGGTCAGCAGCAGGGACCAGATCCATCCGGGCGCCGGCCCGCCGTAGGGCAGGACCGCGACAAGCGGCAGCAGCACGTTTGTCCACAGGGTGTGGATAACCGCGCCGACCAGGGCCACCACCAGGCCGGCGCGGCGGGCCGTCGTCGGATCGCGCATGAGGCGCGCGAGCAGCACACCCGCCAGGGCCAGCAGCAGCACGAGGATCCCGGCAAGAGTGCCGAGGATCAGCTCGGGCGGGGCACCCTTCATGAGCTGAACCGCCGCCGTGCCGAGCTGGAACAGCAGGTGCACGCCGACCACGACCACCGCACCGGTGAGGACGCGTCTGCCCCGGACTGCCGCGGATCCGACCGCCAGCACGACGGTGCCTGCCATCGCCGCGTTCTCGATCACGAAGATCGCGTTGTCCAGGGTGAAGCCGAAGTCGAGCTCGCTCCCGGGGATCAGCAGGCGCAGCGGAACGGACATCCACAGGGCGATCGCGAGAACGAGGACGCTGAGCGCGGCGGGCCGACGTCCGGCGTCGGGCAGGGTGTGCATGCCGATACTCTCCCAGAGGCCACCAACATCGTGGAGTTGAGGGCACGCTGTGGATAACTCCACGGACCAGTCGTCCGGGCGTGGAACCATGGTGGGGTGCCCATGACCGTTCCCGCCCCGCGTATCCACCCCGCGGCGATCAAGCTGCTGGTGGGCAGTGGCGCCTACCAGCGCGGCGAGGACTATCAGGAGCAGGGTCGGGTCATCTCGTGGGAGTGGCTGCCGGACGACCTCCTCCTCATCTCCTGGGTACGCGGCAGCGGCCGCAGCACCTACTCGTGCTCTATCGAGTTCAAGACCAACCGACCAGGGCCGCCCGTCGTCGTCGGCACGGACTGCACCTGCCCGGTCAGGTCCGCCTGCAAGCACGTGGCCGCGACGCTCCTCGAGGCCGGCTCGGACGGGCTCGCTTCGATGGTCCGGCCCGCGTCGTCGCTGAAGCGCGCACCGCAGGTCCCGGAGTGGAAGGCGGCGGTGCAGCGGCTCGTGCCGACGGCACCGGTCGCGCCACCACCCGCATACCCCGCGGCGACCGAGGCCCGGCCGGTGCTGGCACTGCAGTTCCGGGTCGACGGCGCGCCCTCCGGCGACACGCTGTCCCTGTCGATCCGGCCGGTCCAGCGCAACGACCGCGGCTCATGGGTGGGCGGCTCGGCATCGTGGAACTACATCCGCAACGGGTTCCTCCGCGGCATAGAACCCAGCGTGCGGGAGTGGTTCACCACCCTGGACGCGCTGCGTGCCACCAGCCCGCGCGGCTACGGCTACGTCAGCTCCGGCGACTGGATCGGCCTGGACGACGTGCTCCCCCGCCCGTTCTGGCGCCATCTCGCCGACGCTGCCGACCTCGGCATCGAGCTCGTCGGCAAGTCCAAGCGGGAGTCGATGCGCCTGGCCGGCGAGGCCTCCATCGCCCTGGACCTCTCCCTGCCCGACGGCGGCGCGCGCCTCGAGCGGACCGTCGCCTTCGACGGCGCCGTCAGCCTGGCGACATCCGTCGGAGCCCTGGGCCACCATGGCCTGTTCGCGGTCGAGGAGTCGTCCCCGGGCCGCACCATCACCCTCGGCCCGACGGCGGCGCCACTCACCGACCAGGAGCACGCGGCGGTCCACCTGGCCGACGTCGCGATCCCGGCCGAAGCCGTCGACGAGTTCCTCGCGGACTACCTGCCCCTGCTCCGCCGCGAGGTACAGGTCCACGCCGACGCCGGCGTCGAGCTGCCGGATCTGCCGCATCCCGAGCTCGTGGCGTCGGTGGACGTCGTGACGCCACAGGAGATCAGCGTGGTGTGGCGGTGGGCGTACCCGCCGTCGGACAAGGAGTATCCGCTGACCACCGCCCTGGAGGCGGGCGCGGGCCTGCGCGACCTCGCGGCGGAGGCCGCGACGCTCGGCAACGTGGTCGCCTCAGTGCGCGACGTGCCGGGGTTCGGCCATTTCCGTGTGGCGCCCGAATCGTTCCACGGGCTCCAGGCGATGGACTTCGCCACCACCGTGCTGCCGGTGCTCAGGGAGCTGCCGGACGTTCGCGTCGAGAGCGAGAAGCTGCCCGAGTACGAAGGCCTCGAGGCCACTCCGGTGGTCAGCATGCGCGCGGACGACAGCACCGACCTGGACTGGTTCGACCTGGGCGTCATGGTCACGGTCAACGGGCGCGAGATCCCGTTCGGGCCGCTGTTCGACGCCCTTGCCCGGGGCAAGAAGCGGTTCATGCTGACCGACGGCACCTGGCTGCGCACCGATCTGCCCGTGTTCGCGCAGCTGCGTGCCCTGATCGACGAGGCCCAGCGACTGTCGGACCAGCCGGGCAAGCTGCGGATCAGCCGGTTCAACGCCGGTCTGTGGGCGGAGCTGGAGGAGATCGCCGACGTCGTCGAACAGTCGGACAGGTGGCGGCGCTCGGTGAGCGACCTGGTCGCGCTGACCGCCGACGGCGTCGACGGGCCGGAGGCGGTGCCGCCGCCGGTGGGGCTGAAGGCCGAGCTGCGGCCGTACCAGCAGCACGGCTTCGAGTGGCTGACGTTCCTGTGGCGGCACGGGCTGGGCGGCATACTCGCCGACGACATGGGGCTCGGCAAGACCGTCCAGACCCTCGCCTTCATCGCGCAGGCCCGCGACGAGATGCCTGACGCCGATCGGCCCCCGTTCCTGGTGGTCGCGCCGGCGTCCGTGGTGAGCAACTGGGCGGCAGAGGCCGCCAAGTTCACGCCGGACCTGAAGGTGGCGATGCTGTCGACCACCGCCGCGAAGGCGCGGACCACCGTCGCGCAGGTGGCAGCGGGCGCGGACATCGTCGTGACGTCGTACGCGATCTTCCGCCTGGACTTCGAGTCGTTCGCCGACGTCGAGTGGGGCGGTTTGATCCTGGACGAGGCGCAGTTCGCGAAGAACCACCAGACCCGCGCCAACGAGTCGGCCCGCCGCCTCAAGGCACCGTTCAAGCTGGCGATCACGGGCACGCCCATGGAGAACAACCTCATGGAGCTGTGGGCGATGCTCGCGATCGTGGCGCCCGGGCTGTACGGGTCACCGACCAAGTTCCGCGAGGACTACGTCAAGCCGGTCTCGGGCGAGGGCGACTCGACGCCGCTGCTGGCCCGGCTCCGCCGTCGGATCCGGCCGTTGCTGCTGCGCCGCACGAAGGAACAGGTGGCGCCCGAGCTGCCCGAGCGGCAGGAGCAGGTGCTCCGCGTGACCCTGGACGCGAAGCATCGCCGAATCTACGACACGCACCTGCAGCGGGAACGGTCGCGTTTGCTCGGCCTGCTCGAGAGCTTCGACGAGAACCGGGTGGCGGTCTTCCGCGCGCTGACCACGCTGCGGCGGATGGCGTTGGACGCCTCGCTGGTGGACCCGTCGTACGACGGAGTGCCGTCGGCCAAGCTGAGCCTGCTCGCCGATCAGCTCGCCGAGGTCGCGGCAGAGGGGCATCGCGCACTCGTGTTCTCCCAGTTCACGTCGTTCCTGGCCAAGGCGGCCGAGGTGTGCGACTCGCTGGGCATCCCCTACGAATACCTCGACGGGTCCACGCGGAAGCGGGCCGAGGTGATCAACCGGTTCAAGGACGGCACGGCGCCCGTGTTCCTGATCAGCCTCAAGGCCGGCGGGTTCGGGCTCAACCTGACGGAGGCCGACTACGTCTATCTGCTCGACCCCTGGTGGAACCCGGCGACGGAGGCCCAGGCGATCGACCGGACGCACCGGATCGGGCAGACGCGAAACGTGAACGTGTTCCGGATGGTCTCGGAGAACACGATCGAGGACAAGGTGATGGCGCTCAAGGAGCGTAAGGCGCGGCTCTTCGACGCTGTGCTGAGTGATGACGCAGGGGCGTTTGCTGGGGCGCTGGGGGCGGAGGAGATCCGGGGGTTGCTGGAGGGCTGACCTGCCCGGCCGCTGGTCGAGCTTGTCGAGACCCCACCACCGCTGACCGAGCCGCCTACCGCAGGTCGAGCTTGTCGAGACCTACCCGGCCGCAAATCAGCGCACCGGCGGCCCCGCGTACGCAGCCTGTGCTTCCCGCAGGTCCGTCTCGTGTTCGACGGCCCACTCCCCCAGCGCGATGACCAGGGGAAGCAGGCTGCGCCCGAGCGGCGTCGCGGCGTATTCGACGCGTTCGACCGCACCATGGTGCGAGACCCCGAGCACCGAGCGTTGCACGAGTCCGTCCCGTTCGAGGGTCCGAAGGGTTCTCGTGAGGATCCGGCGGCTCAGCCCTTCGATCGCGCGGTCGAGCTCGTTGAACCCGTACGTCCGATCGGCCACGAGACTGAGGACAAGCACGCTCCAGCGCTCGCCCACCCTCGCCATCACATCGGAGACGTGGCATTCCGCCCGCTGCTCGGTGGTGACGGGTACCTCGACCAGTGACATGGATGTTCCTTCTTTCGGTGATGCCGGACCGATCCCAGACTTCAGCGTATGGCGACAACAGTGATCACCGGCGGCACCAACGGCATCGGGGCAGCCCTGGCTGGCAGACTCGTTCAGGCGGGACACCGGGTACTGGTGGTGGGGCGGTCCGCGGCTGCGCCTGCGGGCGCTGAGCTCGTCCAGGCAGACCTCAGCACGCTTGCCGGAACGGCACAGGCCGCGGACGAGATCGCCGAGCGGACGTCCGGCATCGACGGGCTGGTGCTCGGCGCGGGACGGTTCAACCGCCGTCGGACGCTGACGCCCGACGGACTCGAGCAGACCTTCGCGCTCCACGTCGTCAGCCGGTACCTGTTGACCGACCTGCTCGTATCGCGCCTTACGAGCGACGCCGTGATGGTGAGCCTGTGCGGTGTGGCCGGCCTGGGCGGCCCGGGTATTCGCTGGGACGATCTGAACTTTGGGAAGTCGTACCGGCCGTTCGCAGCGGTCTCGCAGGTGGCGCGGGCTTCGGATCTGCTCGGGGCGGGTTTCCACGACCGATATGCGTCGGTCGCGGATCAGCCAGCTGGCTCTGCCGCTCGCGGGTCCGCCGGGGGCCTGCGTTATGTGCTGCACAATCCGATGTTCGTCGACTCCGGCCTCGGTCGGCAGGTGGGCGGCATGGCCGGCAAGGCGCTCGACGGCGTCGCGCGAGTCCTCGGTCAGCCGACCGACAAGGCGGCTGCGCTGGTAGAGCCATTTGTCCGTGACGCGGGAGCTACCGTCGGTCCGTTGACGGTGTCGCGGCGCGGTGTGCTGCTGGGAGTCGACCGGCCTGAGCTCGACCGGACTGCTGCCGCGCGGCTGTACGGGGTGCTCGAAACGTTGACGGTGGCTAATCGCTGAGCCGCGCCCCGTTGGTCGAGCTTGTCGAGACCCCGGTGCGTCGCCCTTCGAGCCTCACCGGCGGCCCTATCGCGATCCCGCCGATCGAGGCCTACGCCTCATCCAGTTCCGCGAGCAACCGTTTCGGCGCGACCTGCCGGTAGGCGTCCTCGATGATGGCGGCGATCTCGTCCCAGTCCACATCGACATCCAGCCGTACGCCCAGCCACCCGCGCACCCCGACGTACGGCGGGCGGAAGAAGCGGTCCGGTTCCTTCTCGACCGCTTCCTCTTGCGCGCCGGGCGCAGCCGCGCACCAGATCGCGAGCGGGCCACCGTGCGTGTGGTCGGCGAAGCTCACGAAGGTCTTCTTCACGAACCACGTGGGCGAGCCGTGGCTCAGCTTCTCGGTCACCTCGGGCAGCGCGAGGCAGATCTCGCGAACACGGTCGAGCGGCTCGGTCACTGGTGGATCCCCGTTGTTCGGCAGTGCCTGGCGTTTGTCCACCCCATCATCCTCTGACCGGTACGTTTACCCCGTGGCCGACCTGATCAGCGCTATCGCCGCCCTGTTGTGGCCCCTGCTCGTCATCGTCGTACTGCTGGTATTCGGGCGGCAGCTCCTGTCTAAGCTGAGAAACTCCGATGACGTGACGCTTGAGATCGGCGGTCAGCGGCTCAACTTCAAGCAGGCGACGGATCAGCAGTCGGACATGATCACCGACCTGCAGCGGGAGGTGGCGTCGTTGAAGGCCCGCCTGGTGGATCTCGAGGTCACTGGCGGTGCGAGCCTCCGGCTTCGTCCTACCGATCTACGGCCCTACGAGTCCTCCGAGGGTGGGGTCGACAACGGCTGGACCGGACCATTCGCGACGCCGGACGAAGTCGTGCCGGAAGGGACCGCGGACGAAAGCGATCGGGTGCCCGAGTCGGTCCCTTGGAGCGGAACGGGTCCCGAAAGGCCGAACCATCCGGACCGCCGGACGTCGCATTCGATTCTCTGGGTCGACGACCATCCCGAGAACAACGCGGTACTCGCCGACTCCTGGCGGCGTGACGGCGCGCACGTCGAGACCGCACGCTCAACCAGTGAGGCGTTGCACCTGCTCGAGACGCAGGCGTACGGCCTGATCATCTCGGACATGGGACGTCGAGAATCCGGCACGGATGTGCCCGACGCCGGACTAAGACTGCTGGCGAAGGTCCGAGCAAGTGACCCCGTCACGCCGTTCGTGCTCTACGGCAATGTCGGGCCGTTCTCGGATCCCGCGCGGGCGGCTGGCGCGACACTGGTGACGGGCTCGACGTTCGAGCTGATGGAGTTCGCGAGCGGACTGGGGATGCTCGACGGGGCATAGGGATAGGCGGTAGACCTGGGCTGCACCGGCCGCCTCTTGCCGGTATATTTTCTGGCATGTTCTCGCCCAGAGATTCGCATACGGTACTTGACGAGCTCGGCAGCAAGTTCCTCCTCGCCCTCGTGCGAGCCACCGACTCCGCCCGCGACGACCTCGCCTCAATGCGGACGTGGAATCCGGGATGGTTCCCGTACTTCTTTCAGCGGGACGTCGCCTGCCTGGTGCACTCACGTATCTGGGCGGCGCTCATGTCTGAACTCGAGGGTGTCGATGGCGTGAATCTTCGGACAGAGGAGCCGTTCCGGGAGGTCCGCATATCCACGGTCTCAGGTCGCACATACACGCTCCGGATCAAGCGTCACTCCGAGGACGATCAGATCCGCTCGTACGCGACGCCGACGGACATCGCCTTTTGGGGCGGGATCTCCGCGACCTTCGAAGGCATGGAGGAGGTTCGTCTTGCCGCCGGGTACCGTTGGCTTGCAGCATCAGGCGACGTTGGCAACCCGGTGGTCTCCTACCGAGAGGGCAAGGAAAACCCGATCTGGGCAGTCGAGATCGATACCGGTGCCGCAGGCTCTGTGACACCCATCGAGTACTACCCGGTCGAGCCGACGATGCCGCAGGTCGACCTGATTCAAAACGAGCAAGCGAAGGACGAAGACACAGCATGACTGGAATCGGTGAAGTCCTCGAGACCGCTCGCCGAGCCCGCGGACTATCCCAGCACGACGTCGCTGACGCCATCGGGATCACCCAGGCCGCACTGTCCAGGTATGAGCACGATCTGCGTGCACCTGACCGCGATGTGCTGAGCCGACTTGCCGAAGCGCTCGGTGTGACGCCAAGCCTGCTGGAGCACGGTGAGCGGATGGAGGGTGGGATCGCCGTCGGTTCCCACATGCGCCGGCGTGCCACTGCTCGCCCCACGGTCTGGCGCGAGCTCGAAGCTCGGCTCAACATGCTGCGGTTGCATGCGTCACGCCTGATGGAAGAAGTGAGCATCCGGGCGGATCGACAGATCCCAACCTTCGATCCGATCGACACGTCTCCAGAAGCCGCGGCTCGGATGCTGCGAGCACAGTGGCGCATTCCTGTCGGGCCCATCCACTCGCTGACGAACTGGCTCGATGCTGCAGGCGTATTGGTTGTCGAGGATGACTTCGGCACGGCAGCGCGCGTGGATGGTCTCTCCCAGTGGGTCGGTGCCTATCCTGTCGTCCTCATCAACAGTTCTGCACCCACCGACAGAAAGCGCCTCACGCTGGCCCACGAGTTGGGCCACCTGGTGCTGCATTCCGAGTACGTGGACGAGGACGCAGAGTTGCAGGCCAACGCTTTTGCCGCGGAACTGCTTATGCCGGCCGCGGAGATCACGCCGATCCTTCGCGGGCGCATGACGTTGGACACGTTGCTCGACCTCAAGCGCTACTGGGGCACGTCGATGCAGTCGTTGATCGAACGAGCGTTCACACTTGGAACGATCACCGCGCAGGAACGCAGCAACCTCTACAAGCGCCTGAGCGCGCGCGGTATGCGGACCCAGGAGCCAGCCTCAAATCAGCTGGCCCCGGAGGTTCCGCGCCTGGCAAGGCACATCGCAGAGTCGCTGCATAGCAAGGGCTTGGACGCCGGCGAAATAGCCCAACTCGCCGGCTTCAGTTCGCCGCGGGAGAACCTGGTCTTCTCAGTGGGCGAGCCTCGTCCGCTGCACGCGGTCTGAGCCTGCTGACTGGAAGTCCACCAACCGATCTCGTCCCGGCCGTTCCGGTGGTCCAACTGGTCGACTTCAGTTGAACACGCGGAAGAGTCCACCGATACCGCGCAAGACCGCCCCGACAACCCTGCCGATGGCATGCACCAGCTCCAAGATGTCGAGCAGGCCGCTGAGCGTCTCCCGCGCGCCCGGGGTAGTCGCAGCGAGCAGACCCCAGGTGACGAGCGCCGAAACGATGCCGCCGACGGCGAAGATGCCTGGCGTCGACCAGGGATTGTCACGCGTGAACACCATGACGACGCCGATCACCGCGCAGACCACGCTGAGGATGGCGAGGATTCCGAAGGGGATGACGAGGATCCCTGCGAGGATGCGGACTGCGCGGAGGAGCCAGCGGAAGAACGGCATGGGAGAAGGATCGTGGACGGCGCCCATTGGTCCAAGACGGTTTCGCTGGTTGGCGTTGTCGCCGCTGGTCGAGGTCCCGCTGCTGGTCGACCTCTCTCGCCGGTTGAGCTCCCTCGGTGGTCGAGCTCCCTCGGCGGTCGAGCTCCCTCGGCGGTCGAGCTTGTCGAGACCCCTACCGACGGGTAGTAGCCCACGCCCAGGCAATCAGCACCGGCTGACCCAGTAGCCGCAGCGCGCGCTTCCGATCGGTGTCCAGGCCGAACGCGTCCCGGTGCTCCACGAGCTGTGCGATGTTCCCTGGGAAGACCGCCACGAAGAACGCTGCGACCAACGCACCGAGCCGCCGCCGGGCCGGCTGCTTCCAGGTGGCGACGAGCGCGGTGCCGAGGCCGATCTCGACAATGCCGGAACCGACGACGACCGTGTCGGGCTCGACCGGGAACCACGTGGGGACCTGGGCTTGGAACTCCTTGCGCGCCTTGGTGAGGTGGCCGATCCCTGCGGTGAGGAGGGCGGCGCCGAGTGCCACTTGTCCGATGCCGCGGATGGTGCTGCTGGTGGTCGCCATGGGCCCATCTTGCCTTCTGTCAGTGTGGACTTCCTGGTCACAAGCGCAGCACCCCACACAACTCACCCCACGCTGGGGTATCCCGGTCCACGTCCATCTGATGAAGTGTCCTCATGGAATCCGCGGTTGAACACGCCCTGCGCGCCCAAATTATCTCGTGGGTCCAGGAGCGCGCCGAAGCCAACGGGGGCTTCCTTCGGCGACTCGAGCTTCTCGATTTTCGGATTGGCGATCAAAAGCTTCCTATCATCGACTACTCCCGCGGTATTCGTAACCCAGCATCCTTTGAATCGACGCTTTCGATCGTCAGCGCCACAAATGGGCCCTACGACGATACAGAGTCCGAGGATGGTCTGCTCCACTACGCCTACCGTGAAGGCGATCCGTGGTCCGGAGACAACCGGAAACTCCGCAATGCGATGACGACCGGTGCGCCTCTGATTTTGTTCCGGAAAGAGGTGCCAAATATCTACACACCAGTGGCTCCGGTGTACGTCGTTGACGACTATCCCGAGGAACGCACCTTCATCATCGCTCTGGATGAGTCCTTCAATTTTGTTCCAGACGTCATGCAGATGCCGGAGCCGCAGCGCGACTATGCTCGCCGCCTTGCGAAGCAGCGGTTGCACCAGCCTGCGTTCCGCACGCGGGTGCTAGTCGCGTATGAGATCCGTTGCGCCGTATGTGAGCTCAAGCATGGCTCCTTGCTCGACGCAGCACACATCGTTCCGGACTCGGATGAGCGTGGCGTCCCGACCGTCAACAACGGCCTGGCCCTATGCAAGATCCACCACGCCGCCTACGACCAGAACATGCTCGGCGTGACACCCGACTTCGAGGTCCGCATTGCCCACAAACTGCTCGATGAGGTGGACGGGCCGATGCTGAAGCACGGTCTGCAGGAGATGCACGGGCGCCACATCAAGCTTCCGAATCGCCGAGCTGACCGACCGAGTGCGGACCTTCTCGCCTGGCGGTATGAGCGCTTCGGGGTTCATGCGTGACCAGCTCGAAGCATGTCCGCGGAATGGATCGGTCTCGTGGCAACCGCAGATTCATCACCCGATAGCTGGCAACCCATCACCCTTCGCAGGTAGTCGAGCGTGGGCATTGCCCCCTACGAAGGTACGCGGCGACAAGGCCTACGCCTCGGCGGGCAATCACCGCCTGCTGCGGCGCCGGGGCATCCGCCCAACGATCCCGGACAAGAAGGACCACCGCGCCCACCGGCTCGCGAAGGGCTCCAAGGGTGGACGGCCTCCGAAGGCGAGGGCCCTCGTGAAGGCCGCCTGAGGTTGGCGTCCTGGGACGCGTGGAGTTCTAGCCGAAGCCGAGGGCGCCACCCGCCTGCCGAACCCGACCCGCACCGGCCTGATCGGCCTGATCGACGAGCTGGACGAGACCGACAACACGTTCATCGTCGTCCACTCCGACGACGTGCTGGACTGGATCAGCCGACGCTGACCCATTCCCAAACCGGCCCTAGTCCTGCACGAGCATCTGGAGTTCGCCGATGCGAATCTGGGTGTTTTTGGACTGCGGCGGAACGTCTATCTGACCGGCCTGCTCACCGCCTTCCCATTCAACGGACCAGTAAGCCGTGCCCGTCAGCGTGAGGGTCCCCGAACTGCTGTTTAGGTCCGCCCCGAATCCACAGGTAGGCGACGGCTCCGCGCTGTCACGTCCGTCGTAAGGCGTTCCCGGTGCGTTGACCCCGTCGCACGTAATAGCACCCACTGTGGTGCCATTCGCATCGGTAAGCGTCCACTCGACGCGGTTAAGCGTGCCTGTCGCACTGACGGTCAGTCCGCCGTCGCTCGCAGTGCGTGTGATCGGGCCGATCGTATTCTCTGCGCGGTTGGCGATCCACAGCCAAATTGGCAAGCCGATTGCACCGACAGCATTCGTAGTAGTGGACGCCGGCGGGGTGGAGCCGATCTCACCCATGGTGAGTTGCATCTCGGCATAGGCACGACGAGCGAGTTCCTCGGCGGACGGGCCAGGTGCCGCCGGAGCCGTGGCCGACCAATAGAAGCTCCTGTCCGGACATGGGGCTGCGCCACCCACGCAGCTCGGTGGGTTGCACTCCAGAATTACCCCGTCGTCGTTGCCTTCCCAAACGGGTGTTGACTGCGGCGGCTGCGGTGCTGCGGACCGCGCATAGCAACGCCCGTCCCAAACCCCGAAGGCGCTCACACACGGAATCTCACTCTCATTGAACTCACATGTGCGATCGCCAGTGCCACCCCCACCACCGCCGGGGTCGTCTGGACCACCACCACCACCGCCGCCATCGTCGCAAATAACTTTGACCGTACCGTCGGGAAGAGGAACCTCACGGCAATCTTCCCCAGCCGTCGCTGGAGATGCACCACCCAGCAGGCCGACCAGAATCAGGCCAAGCCCGAAGACGACAGTAGACATCCTCGCCGACCGGGCGCGGCTCAACATGCCTGCCCCACGTGTCGCTCCTCGTCATTCACAGTCCAGACTCCGCCCACCCCTTGGTGGAGCATTACGTACGTAAACATGTACCGGCTTGGAACACCCTCACTACGCCGGATCGCCGTCCCATCCTCTTCGAACGTCGCAACATCCGAGAAATCGACACAGACGTCCATAGTCACGCGCTCAAAACGATTGTCGTCCGGCTCGTACTTAGTTACTTTCACGCTTTCAACATTCGCGGCACCGGTCGTATAAGTACCCGATTTTGCACTTTCTTCGTATACTGCTGTCCGTGAGGCCGCGATAACCGGATGCCCCCAGAATTTGGAGAGCTTCTTCTCCCACCCCTTATAGCCGTTGTTTGCCACCTGCGCCGTCTTCTCGTAGTACTCCACGAGCCGCGCCTTCGCGTCCGCGATGTTCTTCGCCTTGATCTGCGCTGGCGTCGTCGGCTTTGGCGAGGCTGTCGGAGCCGAAGACGGCAAAGCCGTAGGGCTCTCAGAGGGAGACGGTGAAGCCGAAGGCGACGACGAGCCCGGCCCAGGCATCGCACCTTGGACCGTCTCCGGCTCGAACACACCCGAGCGCACTACCCCGAACCCGCCTACCGCAATGACTGCGACTCCGATGAGGACGGCGATGGTGCGCGTGGGCGTGATGGCGGACGAGACCATCGGCGACTCCCTCAACTTCGGGCAGAACTCATGAACACGGCCGTAAGCAAGGGTGCGCTACATCGGTCTTCCCAGCAAGGTGTCTCCGTGATAATTCACAACATCTCGTCAAGGTAGGACAACGAAGGTCCTGGATCCGGCCGCGGGCTGGGCCGGCACCGCCGGGCGGTCATGTGGTTTCGTTGCGTATACGCAACTCCGGTGGCGGATGCTGCAATCTCTCTACAGGCTTGCGCTATGACTGTTTCAAGCAGCCACGATGTGGCAGTCGAGCCCGAAGGTTTCGCGGAGTTCATCGCTGACCTGAAGGAACGTGTGCGATCGGCCCAGTTCCGCATGTCCCGCTCGGTCAACACCGACCTGCTCCGCCTCTACTGGTCTGTCGGTCGCGACATCCTCGACCGGCAGAAGAGCGCGGGCTGGGGTGGCAAGGTGGTAGCCCGAATCGCGGCTGATATGAAGCGCGACTTCCCCAACGAGCGTGGCTGGTCGCGGTCCAGCCTGCTCTACATGCGACGCGTCGCAGAGGTCTGGCCGACCGAGGCTGAGTTCGTCCAGCACGTTGCTGGACGATTGCCATGGACCTTCGTTCAAATACTGCTCGACCGACTCGACACCCGCGAGGAGCGTGATTGGTACGCGGCCCGAGCAGCGGAATCCGGCTGGAGCCGAAACGTCCTTGAGCACCAGATCAAGGTCAATCTTCGTAGCGCCCTCGGGGCAGCTCCCACGAACTTCACTGAGGCACTCGACTCTCCAGACTCGGAGCTGGCCCAGCAGCTCGCGAAGGATCCCTACGTCTTCGAGCACCTCGCATTGTCGGACCGACTCGACGAACGCGAGGTCAAGCAGGCGCTCATGGATCGTCTCCAGGACACTCTGCTGGAGTTCGGCCGCGGCATGTCGTTCGCCGGCCGACAGGTACGGCTTGCCGTCTCGGACGAAGCGACAGGCGAGACCGATGAGTTCTACGTGGACCTGCTGTTCTTCTCGACCGAGCAGCTGCGCTTCGTCGTCGTAGAACTGAAGGTCGGAAAGTTCGAGCCGGCGCATGTCGGTCAGCTCGGCACCTACGTCGCCATCGTCGACGACCTCTACCGCAACCCCACCATCCACAGGCCGACCGTCGGCGTGCTCCTGTGTACAGGCGAGAGCGGCCCAGCGGTTCGCTACGCCCTCGCATCTGCTGCCTCACCCGTCGCGGTCGCTGACTATTACGGCCTACCGGACGACGCCCGTGCCGCGCTTCCCAGCGCAACAGAACTCCAAGCCGTCATCACCGACGAGATCGCGAGGATCGAATCATGAGCTTCTTCCAGCGCACCGAAGACTTCCGGCCCGAGGGATTTGAGGACGTCGTCGGCGAGCTCGTCGACTCCATCCGACGCTCGTTCACCGGCGTCGTCGTGGACCACCTGGAGGACATGCTTGCCGTGCCACCTCGCCATATGTGTCTGGTCGATCGGCACCTGAGCATCACCGAGGACGACCGCGACTACACCATCGACCTGTTGCTCTTCCACGTCACCCAGATGCGCTACGTCGCCATTCAGGTCCAAGCCGGCCGGTTCGATCCCGCCCTGGTCGCCCGCACCCGCTACACGCTCGACCTTGTGGATGACCTGGTCCGCGTCCCCGAGGTCCACGCCCCCAGCGTCGGTGTGCTGCTCTGTACCGACGCCGCAGCCGACCAACAGCCTGGCCCAGTCGCCGTCATGCTCTACGACGATGTCACGCCTGCCGAACAGGCCGAGCTCCCGCTCTCACTCGAGCTCACTGCTCTGATCGACCGCTGCCTCGACACCACCGGTCAGCCATCAGCGCCGCGGTAGGGGTCAGCCGCCGTATAGGTCTTCGACCAGCCGTGCCCTCGCTTCGAGGATTTCCAGGCTGTCCGACGACGACACCGTGGTTCCCTCTCCCGCCACGTCATGCCAGGTCAGTTCGCCAGCCAACCGGAACTGGCCACGCCACGTCGTGGTGAGCGAGATGGTCGCTGCACCCTGCTTCACGTACGCGTGGGCGATCGTGTGCGCCGGGTAGGGCGCACCGGGGTCGGTAGTGACCAAGGGAGCTGATCCGTCCCCGAAGTCCCACGCGTAACTGCTCGGAACCGCTCTGATCTGTACGGGTATGCCGAACAGACTGGTGCTCATTGTGCGAGGGGCGGTGTCAGTGAAGGCGATGGTGTCGGCATTGACCAGTGTCCAGCCGTCTGGCGGCTGTACGTTCACCTCCGACGGCGCGATCTGCATCTCCTGGAACGCACGCGCGGCGGCTGCCGGGATATCAATCTGCTGTCGCTGCTCGGCCAGGCAGGACTCCTCCTCGACCAAGGCGGCGTCCGACCAACCGTCCGAGTCCCGGCGCTGCTCGAACAAGGCCCCAACTGCCTGCTCGTCTTCTTCGCACTCGATCCCGGCGTAGGCGAGCTGGTAGCCCTCGTCGCAGGACTCGGCGAACCCGGTAGCGCCGTTGAGGTCACTCAGCAAACACATTGCGGGAGTGACACGCCATTGGCGCACAGGTGGTCCAGTGGCTTTCGAGCCACTGCTGGCCGCTGAATCTACCGCTGGAACGGATGGGCGACTCGGTGCGTACTGTTCTGCAGTGACATGAACGGACTCATTCGCCGTTGCACCGCCGAGAGTCGTCCGTTCGCCAGCCGGAGGCGGTGTGAGAGCCATTGCCATCGCTAATCCAACTGCCGCTGTAGTTCTCATTGGTTATTTTCCGGAATCGGTGCGACTGTCACCATCACCCATTCGCCATTACGGCGACCGATCTCAATCCGTCGGTCAAGAACCTCGCGCTTGGCGTCCAGCACGACGCGGCCATCAGCGCCAGTGATCGTCTGCGCTTCCTGCGTGATCTTGGAGTCAAACGGATAGATTCCAGTTACTTCATCACGCTGGTACTCGTTGGTGATTTCTACAGTCGTCTTTCCGCCGATGAACGTCTCTTTGGCGTCCTGGATTGCTGACGCTTGACTGGCAAGCTCATCGCAGAACCCGCACGCCCGATGCGACATCGCCTCGAACTCCTCGGTATCCCCCGTCGCCATCACATACGGGTAGAGCTCGATGAAGTACTCCGCCGCGGCAGCAGCACCCTTCGCGTCCTTCCGCTTCATCGCGTCCGGCCGCTCCGGCTTGGCAGGCCCGGACGGGGACGGGCTCGCAGAAGGTGACGCCGAGGGCGGTTGACCGGTCGGGGACGCGTTGGCATCAGCATCCGGAGTCGATCCGGTACAGCCTGACAAGACCAAGCCGGCCGCCACGACCAACCCCGCCATGCGTATCACCGCGTTACCCATCCGCGTCCCCTTGCCGCTCACGCCACGCCGTTGCGTATCCGCAACAGCCGAGAATGACGCTAGCCGGGCCTGCCCGATCCGGAAAGTGGGCCCTGTGGAAAACCCTTGGTCTCGACAGGCTCGACCAGCTGGGTCTCGACAAGCTCGACCACCGAGAGAGCTCGGCCAACGACAGAGCTCGACCAACGAGAAGACCGGCGTCAGCCGCGCGGCGCCCGGCCCGCGTCGGCCCCGCGACGACGGTCCTGCTCGTCCACCTGGGCCAGCAGCTCCTCGGTGTCCGGCTCGGGCTCCATCGCGAGCTGCTCCAGGTGGTCCCTCAAGCGGTCCACGAGCCGGCCCACCGCATCACGCCGTCCGGAGGCGATCTCCGCGCGGATCCCGTTGCGCCACGAGCGCTCGTCCACCGGGTCAGCGAGGCGCCCCACCTGGGACGCGTGCCGCGCCATCGCCACGTCACCGGCGAGCAAGGCACGACGCGCCACCTCGTGGGACACGTCCACCACACCCGACGAGATCGTGTGCATCAGTTGCTCGGCCCACACGTACTTGCGCAGCGGGACGCCCTCGAACGGCCGCCCGCGCACGAGGTCCAGCGCGGCCAGCAGGTCCGACGTCGGCGTCTGGGTCAGGTCTGATCCGACCAGGTCGCAGAAGGTGTGCCAGTCCGTCCGCACGCCGCGCAGGCGGTACCCGGCGGACTCGAGGTCGGCCTGGCCGCCGTCGTCCGTGGACCAGTAGCGCGGCAGGTACTCGTAGCCTCCCGGGTCGGTGCCGAGCCAGCGGCGCGCCCGCGATACCGCGGAACGCCGGGTCGCGAGGTTCGGCTCGCGGGACGGCCACAGCGCCTTCGAGATGTCCGACCCGCGCGAGCCCGGGTTGAACGCCAGGAACGCGATGAGCTCGGTCGCCTGCCGCTGGTGCGTGGACGGCAGCTCGACGCCGGTCGTACCGGCGAGCTCGACGGTTCCGAGGACGCGCACGAGCGGCTTCACCGCGGGCTTGGTCTCGACAAGCTCGACCCGCGAACCCGGCTCGACCAACGAACCCGGCTCGACCAACGGACCACCCGACTCGACCCGTCGGCCAGGGACCACCGGCGTACCCAGCGGTGGCGTCGCCACGCTCACCGCGGCGGTCGCCCACGGCGAGAAGCCTTCGGAGCGCCCGCCCGACGTCGTCGGGGCACCGCCCGCGGTCGCCGTCCCGTAGCCGGGTGCTGGTGCCGGCCCCGATCCCTCTCCGACCACGACGTCCGAATCCGCGGCACCGGCGCGGACAACGTCCATGGGGATCTCCTCGAGCGTCGGTTCCGTGCGGTCGATCGAACGGCTCCAGCTGGGGCCAGGTGCGGTCTCGGGATCGGCCAACAGGGCCAAGGCTTGTGCGTAGGTGGCGGCGTCGAGCTGCTGCGGGCGCACCGCTATGTAGGCGGGCATGAGGATGCCGCGGGTGGTGTCGCCGTTGGTGAGCTCACCGGTGAGGTCGAGCACCCATTCGCCGACCTCCGCGCTGGAGGTCACCGCCGCGATTCCCACGCCTGGTACCCGCTCGACCAGGCCCTCGAGCTTGGCGCGCTCGACCAGGCCGAGCCGCTCCCCCACCAGCAGGATCTCGGGTGTCCAGGCATCCGTCGCCAGCCCGCGACCGCGCGCTTCGGCGACGGAGGCGGCACCCACCTGGGCGAGCGTGCGGTCGACGTCGGCCGCGCGGGCCTCCAGCTCGCGGATGATCCCGGCGAGGCTGGAGACGTGCCGGACCCGGCCCGTGTCGACCACGCCCGGCAGCTCACCGAGCGTGCCGACCACGGTCACTTGCAGGTCGTCGGCCCAGAGGCTCGTCGCCAGCTCGACCGCGAGCGCCGCGAGCGTCGCCTGTGCGGCGGCGTCCGTGCCGCGGATGTCGAGGCACGCGAGGTTCTCGAGGTCGAGCATGAGGTGCGTGTCCTCGTCGTCGTGGCCGACGGTGACGAGGGCCGGGTAGGGCGCCTCGCCGTCGGTCTCGACAGGCTCGACCCGCTGTGCGGCGGTCTCGGCAGGCTCGACCACCGAACCCCGGACCGCGGCGTCGACGTCGCCCGCTGCGAGCTGCCAGACGAACCGGTCGGTGGTGCTCGCCCAGGGCTCGGGCAGGTCGGCCGCGTGATCGAGGTAGAGCTCGACGAACTCGCCGCTCTTGAGCCGCGCGACGCGCACGCCGGGTAGCGGGAGGCCGCGTTCGCGGTGCCACTGGGCGAGGCTGCGCAGCGCGCGGTCGACGTGCTCGCGTCCGAAGGAGTCCTCGACGCTGCGCAGGTCGCGCTCGAGCGCACCCGCCGGAGTCTCCGGTCCGGGCACGACGACGGTCTGGCCGGGCTCGCGGCCCTTGCGCGTCCGCCGGCGCTTGACGGCGACCAGCGCGATCAGTCCCGCCGCGAGCAGCCCGCCGACGCCGGCCGCGGTGCGGATCCCCACCGCCTCGTCGACGTCCTCGACGGCCTCCGAGACGACGTCGGTCGCCGCGTCGAGCACGGACGCACCGTCGCCGGCTGTCGTGGCGGCGGCTCCAGCGGTCGCCGTTGCCGTGGGTCCTGCCGTGGTGACACCTGCGACGTCGACGGGCGGGAGCGCCTCCACCGACGCCGTAGCCTCGACCGACGCCGTAGCCTCCACCGGCGTCCCCCCGGACGCGTTCACAGACGCCGACGCCTCCGTGGGCGCGAACGTCTCCACGGCGACCTCGGGGGCGCTGTCCTCGGCGACCGGATCGTTCCCGGCAAGCTCTTCGGGCAGAACCTCTTCGGTGACCGAGCCGCCGGTAGAGCTGTCGGCGGCGTCAGACCTCGGGAGAGCCGGCGCTTGCCCCCCGGTCAGCGCTGCCGCACCGTTCTCGACGGCTACGTCCTGGTCCGGCGTGCGGTCGCCGCCCCAGGTGGTGCCACTGCTGGACGACGTCTCACCGTCCGAGGGCTCGTCGAGCCAGCCCTCGGGCATGAGCTCGTCGGCGATCAAGCCGTCCCCGGGGCGCGAGTCGCCTGGCGCAGGGCTCTGCGACGTCGACTCCTCCGGGTCGAGGTCGGGATCGTTCCGGAGGTCCTCAGGAGTGACCTCGTCGTACTGCGGCTCGGGCGTGTCCCGAGGGGCCGGCGGAGCCTCGGGGACGAGGATTCCGTCCGCCGTCTCCTCGGGCGTGGGCTCCTTGGTCTCGCGCCCGCCGATTCCCGCTGTGCCGGTCCCGGCGTCGGCGGGATCTGGCTTGTCGGAGCCGTTCTGCTCTGCACCGCTCTGACCAGTGCCCTGTCCTGCGTCGTCCCGGTCCGCGGGGGGCGTCTTGGGCTCCGCGTTCTGGCCCACACGATTCGGCTGCGGGGTGGGCGGGACCTCGCCGGCCGGCCGCTCGTTGCTGGGCCGCTCGGCGGGCTGTCCGTCCTCCTCGACGACGTCGCTCCCCGCGCCGCCCTGCTCCTCGATGTCTTCCGGCTCGACCTCGACGGCGCCATCCGGCGTCACCTCGGTCGACGGCGTCGCCGGCTCCGGCGCATCGGACTTCTCGGACCGCTCCGACTCGTCCGACAGCCCGGCAGCCCCGCCCGCGGACTCCGCGGGGTTCGGCTTCTCGTCGCCGGAACCCTCCTGCGGCGCACCCGACTCGTCGGCCGCGCCGCCAGCCTCGTCCGCGGCCTCTCCGTCAGACGGTCCCTCATCCGAGGACGCCTCGTCGGAAGACCGGTCGGAAGACCCTTCCCCCTCCGGCGAACGCTGCGCCGCGTCATCGGCACGCGCACCGTCAGACCCGGCGTCCGACGTCGACCCGGCACCCGGGACGGTCACGGTCCAGCCCGGAAGGATCAGGTCGGGGTCGGTGAGCCGCGCCCCGCCCGGCTGCTCGGTGTCCCGTGACGCCTCAAAGACCTCGGGGTACTTGGTCCCGTCACCGAGCTCCTCCTCGGCGATACCCCACAGGGTGTCGCCGGACTCGACGACGACCTCGGCGTCCTTCGGCTCGGCGCCCCGGTTGCGCACGTCGACGGTCCCCACCGGGTCCGAGACCGCGGCGTCCGAACCCGGGCCACCCGCCTCAGCCTCCTCGACGGCAGTGCTCTTGGACGGAGCGATCCCGACAGGATCGTCCCCGGCGTCGTCGGCCTGGCCGGTCGACGTCGGCGACACCCCGGTCCGGGTCTCGACAGGCTCGACCAGCGACGGCTCGACCCGCGACGACTCGACCCCCGACGGCTCGGCTTCCGCGGGCAGCCTCAGCACCCAGCCCGGCTCGATCCAGTTCCCGGCGTCGAGCGCGCTGCCGTCGGCCTGCGGTACGCCGTAGTTGAGGTCGGCGATCTGCTTGAACCGCGCGCCGTCGCCCAGGGTCTGCTCGGCGATCCGCCACAGCGAGTCGCCCGGCTGCACGGTGTACGTGGCCGACGGCGCCTCGTCCGCCCCGGCGCGCTCCCCCACCTTCTCCGCGGCACCGGCACCGCCCACCGGACCAGCGGCCGGCGTGACAGCACCCGGCAGGGCCGGGGCAGACACGACAGTCCCGGTAGCACCCGTCTCGAGCGGCGTGGTCGCGGCCATCGCCGGCGCCACCGTCGGGGCAGCGACGAGCATCGTGATGACCGCGCCGACCAGCACGGAGGCGGCACGCTGCTGCGCCCCGAGCCCGCGCACGTGCGGCGAACGGCGACCCCGCAGCGCCGCGACGACCTCGATCAGCACGGCGATGGCGAACGTCAGCCACGCGATCCAGCCGACGACCTTGACCAGCCCGATCAGCACCGCACCCGTCACGTCGGGCGTGGTCAGCACGGAGATGACCCGGTCGAGGGTGACGGGACCCGTCCACAGCGGACCGCCGAGCAGCCACAGACCGATCGGGATCCCGACCACGAGCGCGATCAGCAGCAGCGCCGCGCCCAGACCTCTCACCACACGTGCGCCCGTGCCTCGCCGCGGTTCGGGCCCGCCCGACACCGCACGACCCTGGACCGTCGAGGTGCTCATCAGGATCCCTCCTGTCCTATTCCGCGGACTGCTCGCGCCTCGGCGTCGGCCGAGACACTGAGCGAGCTGATTCCGATCAACGTCAGGAACGTGGTCTCGTAGGTGACCTGGGTTCCCACGTTGACGGTGGCACCGTTGACGGCCGTCACGCCGCCCTGCACCCCCAGTGCGCCGAGGGTGTCGGCGGCAGCCTGGGTCGCGCGTGCGGGGTCCAGCTCGGGAGGCAGCCCCAGCTGGGCGCGATCGATCCGGATCTGTTGCGCGGCAGCCCGTGCGGCCTGGTCAGCGGCGTACTCGGCCTCGTCCTCGGCATGCAGCCGCCCGCCGCCGTCGACCACCAGGCCGATCGCGATGATGAGCGCGGGCACCATGCCCGCCGCGAGGATGTTGACCTCGCCCCGCTCCCGCACTGCCCGAACACCTGGCGGCGATCCAGCCGTCCGCACACGCCGCACCCACATCCGCCCAACCCCCCTGGTCATGACCGCCCCCGATAGGCGTCCAGCACCGACGTCCCGGTAGCGCTGATGGTTCGCGAGCCGGGCGCACCCGGCAGGCCGAGATCGCGCAGCGGCACCACACACTCCACCCGCACCGTGATGGTCCCGACGGTCCCGAGCGGCAGCTCGAACGCGTCGGTCGCCGGATCCACCGACGTCGACGCGCACCGCACCCCGGAGTTCACGAGCGTCGAGGTCGCGGTCGACGTCGCCTGCGCGCCGGCCACGGCGGCCGTCCGGCTGATCGACGCCGCCCGCGCTGCCTCGTTCGCGGCGGACTGCACCACGCCCTCGGCCAGGACTATCCGTCCCGCCATCACGAGCAGCAGCCCGATGAGCAGCAGCATCGGAAAGATCACAGCGGTATTGATGGCTACGTTGCCGCGCTCGGGACGACCATGCAGCTGCTGCCAGACCGAGGCGATTTCTGGCAGCAGGTGCATGGTCACCTTTCGGTGCCCGCCGCTCATGGCCCCACCACCGCCGACGTGAACCGCTCGACGGGCCCAGTGGCCGACTGCTCGATCCGCAGCCCGCGGAATCCCGGGACGATCGAGGGCGCCAGCCCCGTCACGACCGCGGTAGCCGTCTCTTCCCCACGTGTCACCGACACGTCGACCGTCGCGAACGCGTCGCCCCCACGATCGAGGCGCGCTGCCGCTTCCGCGTATCCCGAGTCGACGGTGCCACCCTCGACGCGCGCGGCCTGGACGGCCCCGTTGGCCACGGACTGAGCCGTGTTCTGCGCGTGGAAGTAGAGCATGCCTTGCACCATCGCGAAGATGAGCATCAGAACGATCGGGTATGTCAGTACGGTCTGCAGAGAGGCGGCACCGCGCTCGTTCATGCTTTACGGCCCCCCGAGCTGCGACATGTAGCGGTCGACGAGGCCCTTGATCGCCGCGCCGAGCGCGATGGCGATACCGAGCCCGACCACGGAGAGCACGACCACCTCGATGGACTCCAGTCCGGCCTCGTCGGGCTCGCCGTCGCGACCAGCGGCCAGCCGACGGCGCAGCTCGGCCGAACGCTCGGCGAAGCGGGTGTTCAGGGCGTCGACGCGACCACGCGCCGCAGCCGCGCGCAACGACGCCCGTGCGGCGACGCGCGACGTCGCCGACCGGCCCTGGCTCAGGTGCTGGTTCATGTTGACTCCTGGGGTGCTGTCGACTTCAACAAATGGGTAAGAACCGGCTCGTGTGACACGGGGGACGACCAGGTTCAGGGTGCAGTCTGAAACATTGTGACCCCGATCGGGAAAATGAGCATCAAAAAGTACACGAAAACGGTCATGGTCCCGGGCACCGTCATGCGGACGGTCGCATCGTGGGCAAGCTGCTGTTCGACGTCGAGCTGCGCGTCCCGCATCGCCGCCGCCTTGGACTGCAGCTGGTCGTGGATCGCCGAGCCCTGGGTACCCGCGAGCTCCACGATGGAGGCGACCTCGCCGAGCGCGTCGACCTGGACCTCCTCGCCGAGCTCGCGCAACGCCACCCAGGGCGCCTGCCCCTCCCAGCGGCTCCGTTCGAGCGTCGCCGCGATCCGCCGGAACGGCCACGACCCCGCGACCTGCGCCGCCGCGAACGTGGCCTGCGTGGCGCCGGCGCCGGAGATGCGCTCGATCGCGAGCAGCTCGAGGTACGTCGAGACGGCCCGGGCGAACTCCTGCCGGGCTCGCTTCGCCTTGCTCCGTGCGTCGAGGTCCGGCAGGAACCAGGCGCCAAGGGCGAACACGACCGCCGCCCCCACCGGCACCGACACCGGCATGCCCAGGTTCAAGAGCCCCACGCACAGCCCGAGGAACGGCACCGCGACCAGCGCGATGACCGTGCCGAGGGCCTTCTCGCCGTAGTGGTCGGTGGCGGTCTTGCCGATGAGGTCGAGGTCCGCGCGGGAGGGACCGCCACGGCCCAGCACCGAGATGGGCAGCCGGCGCTGCGCCCACGCCCCGAACAGCTGGGTGTACCGCTGGGTGGCGGTGAGCTCACCGCCGTCGGACACCGTGATGGGCTCGATCCTGTCATCGCCGCTCAGGCGGTCGAGCGCGGACTGGAGCCGCGGCGTCGACGGCAGCAGCTCACGCACCACGAGGAACAGGCCGAACCCGGCGACCACACCGCTTCCCACTGCCCATGGCCACATGTCAGGCCCTCCGCTCGTCGGGAAGGAACCGCGGGATCGGCTGTCCGAGGCTGATCTTGCGCATCCACAACAGGCAGACGACGTACGCGCAGAACAGGACGACCGCCACCACCTGGCCGAGCGGTGAGTCGTACCCGCTGAGGTACCCGGACATCGCCGTGGCGGCCAGCACCACGAGCGTCACGATCGTCACCCAGCGCACCGTCGCGCGACCGGTCGAGCGCTCGGTCTCGATCTCGCGCCGCGCCTTGGCCTGGGCCGACAGGGACTCGGCGAGCTGCCGGAGCGCGGGCGCCACGGCTCCCGTGCGGTTGTCCGACTCGAGGATCATCGCCGACGCGATCATGTCGGCCGAGTAGTCGTCCATCTCGTCCGCCCAGCGGTAGAGCGCCGGCTTGATGGGCTGACGCGCCTCCAGACGCGCGACGAGCCGCGCGAGCGACGGCCGCACGGACGGCGCCGCACTGTGCAGCGTGGCCGCGATGGCCTGCTCCAGCCCGACGGCGCCCCCGGACAGCACGCCGATCAGCGACCGCACCCAGGCGGTCAGGTCGGTCAGCTTCTCCACCTCGTTGGACTGCGTGGTGGTGCGGAACAGCGAGGGCAGACCGACGATCAGCACGGGCACGATGAGCACGAGCGACCACCAGCCGGTCACGATCCCGGCGACCAGCCCCGCGGCGGCGCCGATACCCAGCACCTTGCGCTGGGGGTGGAGCGGGCCGCCCTTGGTCAGGCCGAACAGCCGGAGCAGCCCGTGGAAGGGCGGGGTGGTCCGGACGGGCTTGGGGGTCGGCTCGTGCTTCTGCGCCCCGACGACCACGAACCACAGACCGAGGCCCAGGCCGAGGCCCGTCAGCACGGCGATCAGCAGGGTCATGCGAGCTCCCAGAGTCCTTCGCGGTAGTTCAGCAAGCTCGCGTCGAAGCCGACCGCCTCCAGGTCAGCGAGGAACGACGGCGTCGTCTTCGGCACCGCACGGCCGTTCGGCCCGGGCTCGAAGACGTCGGTGATCGCCACCGGGTTGCCGGCCTCGCCGCGCGTCACCTCGATCACCTCGGAGACGTAGCGGTGCCTTCGGCCGTCGCCCGCCGAGTCGACCCGGAGGAAGACGATGAGGTCCACCGACTGCGCCACCTGCCGGTACGCGTACGTCTCCGACAGCGTGGAGTCCTGCACGGCCATGCCCACCAGGCGTTCGACGACGTCGCGTGCGCCGTCGGCGTGCACCGTCGACAGCGAGCCGTTGCCCATCTGCATCGCCTGGAACATGGACACGATCTCGGGCCCGCGCACCTCGCCGACGATCACGCGGGAGATGTTGTGCCGCAGCGACTCGTACACGTTGACGTTCGTGTTGATCTCGCCCACACGGCGGCCCGTCGCGTTCATCTCGCCGGAACCCTCGCGGGTGCGCAGGGCCACCACGCGCTTGTGCTTCTCGGGCTCGAGGTGCAGGTAGAGCTCGTAGTCGGTCTCGATGGTGGCGATGGACTCCCAGGAATCCAGCCCAGCACACAAAGCGCGCAAAAGGGTCGTTTTACCGCTGCCCTGGCCCTGGCCCGACACCACTATCGACTTGCGGGCGCGGACCGCCGCCGTGAGGAACTCGACCAGCACGGTGTCGATCGTGCTGTTCCGGCGCAGCAGCTCCAGGTCCACCGACTGCAGGCGCTGCAGACGGATCGTGACGCGCGGCCACGGCACCACCCAGCCGACGGCGGCCAGCCGCACGCGACCAGGCAGGTCCAGGTTGAGGAACGGGTTGGCGCGCGTGAACGACCGCTCGTTCGCGGGGTCGCGTGCCGCGAGGAACTGGAGGAAGTCGATGAGCTCGGCGTCGGAGTCCGCGATCGGCTCCGCGTACGTGCGGCGCCCGTCGCCCATCAGCAGGAGCACGGGCGCCGTGCCCGTGATCTCGATGTTCTCGACGTCGGGCGTGTCGATGAGCGGCTGCAGGCGGCCGAGCCGGAAGAGCGCGTCGAACAGCGCGCGCGTCACCTCGACCTGGTACTCGGGGGTCCAGTTCCGCTGACCACCGGAGAGCAGAGCGTCGTTGTGGTCGCGCACCACCTGCTGGATCAGTTCCTGGCCCAGCGCCTCACGCTGCTCCTCGTCCAGCTCGCGCGTCGACAGCGCCGTCGTCAGCCGCGACGAGACCTCGCCGCGCAGGCTGTTGACCTGACGCCAGAACTCGGAGTCGCGCAGCCGCGGGTTGCCCGGCTGTCCGTGGTACTCCCGCCCGGCGCGGGCGACTGCCCCGACCCAGGGCGAGGAGCCGTTGCCGGACGAGGGTGCGGCGCCGCGGTGCGCCGCGGGAGCGCCGGAGCCGGCGTTACGGGCGCTGCCGTTGGCACGCTCGACCGGTAGTGCCCGGTTCTGTACGGAGGTGGAGCGCGCCTCGGGCCCCGAACCTCCGTCGGCGCCGGAACGGCGCGGCAGCGCACGCGGCTGGTCGTCCGCTTCATGGAAGATCGGCAGCGACGAGAGGTCCGGGAACTCGGGCGTGCTCATGCGTTCCCCCTGCCGTCACGCCAGGGCGCGCCACCCTGCACGATCCCCGAGAGGCCGTCCGCGTACTCGGGCGGGCGCCGCGGGCCGGATGCCCCACCGCCGTCGCGGGGGCCGGTCGAGAAGCGGGCGCGCCGCTTCTCGGTGCGGTCCTGGAGACGCGAGATCACTGGCCCGGCCGAGCGCACGAGCGGCGACGTCGAGTACCGGCGGCCTGCCGGCGAGCCGACGGACAACACCTCGGCGTTCACCGGGTCCCACGCCATGGAGCCTACGGTCCCGAGGCCGAGGGTCCGCGCGATCTCGCCCGCGTCGTACGGCCGGCCGGGGCCGACGGTCAGGGCGGTGAGGTTGGTGAGCTCGCGCGCCGCGGCGTCGACCACCGAGGTACGGGACTTGACGAGCTCCCGCGTCACCGCGATGTCGGGCAGGCGCGAGCCGGTGGTGATCAGCACCTGGTCCGCGAGCCGGACTATCGGCTCCCGGTCCTCGCGCACGACGCCGCCGGTGCCGAGCCGTCCGAGGTCGACCAGGACGTCGATGCCGCCGCGCTCCAGCGCGACCAGCTGGTTGGCCAGCGGCGCCCAGAGATTCGCGATGGCGGGGGCGGTGTGCGGGCTGACGATCCCGGGCAACAGCTTCTTGTCCGGATCGTTTCGCACGAGCGGGATGGTCTGCTCCCAGAAGGAGGCTTCGAGGTCGCCGTGGGAGTGCGCGATCGCGAGCGGCTGGAGGCCGCGGTCGTGCGGCAGCTGTCCACGGAAGTACCCGGCCAGGATCGACGACCCGGCGAGGTCGGCCTCCACGAGGAGCACCGGACGAGGCCACTGGAGCGCCAGCACGAGGGCCGCCGTCGTCGTGCCGGGGGAGCCCTTCGCGTTGGCGAGGGCAATGAGAGCCACCCGGATCACCCAGCCCCGACGGCGTCGATCACGAGGGCGACGCGGCCGGTCGCGGCACGGGCGGCGAGCGCCGCCGCGTTGTTCGAGGCGACCTCGACGTCGACGACCTTCTGGTCCGCGAGGGTGGACTCCGTGACCCCGAGCACGGTGGCGGAGATCGTGAACGGCGCCTCGGCGGGCGGCTCGCCACCGGTCGCTGGTGTCTCGACCACGCGCACGGCGTCGCCGGGCTGCAGCGTGTTCCCGGCTGGCATCTGGTTGGCTGCGAGTGCGATGCCCACGATGGACCGGCCGGCCGGCGGCTGGAGCTCGTCCGCGAAGCTGTCCTCCGTGAGGAGCTGACCGCTGCGGAGGTCGGTCGTTGCGACCTTGCCCTGGTCCACGATCTGCTCGAACTGCGCGGCGGGCAACGACTTGAGCGAGGTAGGTCCGGTGGGCAGCTCGACGACTCCGATGTGGGTCGACTCGATCTCGGTGCCGCGCGGGACGGGGGCAGTGATCGCGAGCACCCGTTGGGTCTCGCCCAGCATGCTGGTCACGTACACGGACGCGAGCACGCTCAGGGCCACGAGCGCGAGGCCCAGTGCGATGAGTGCCGGCCGGCGGCGGGCGCGCGTCGGTTTCAGCGGCCCGGGGGGTGCGGGTCGCTGGGGTTGCGCCGCTGACCGGGCGTGCTTCTCCTGGTTGGCGACCTTCGTGCTGCTACTCACCGTGCCGTCTCCTCCGAGCCCGTCGGCGGAGTCCGCCTCGGGTTCCCCCGGTGCGGGACCCATCGAGGTTCCCATCCGTGCGCCTGTCTCCACCGTGCTCCCGCCCGTGCTGATCGAGGGCTTCCCCGCGGTGGCACACGCGTGTCACCGCAGGTAATCCTCATCCACACGGGCGAACCCGGCAGGTTGAACGCTAATCAGGGTTCCGGGTACCCGCTAGGTCAAGCAGACTTCAAAGTTGTGGAGATGACTTGAATATTGAGTGACCTTGAAACGATCTGCCGCTTACGCGTCGGTACCACAGCCGTGGTGTTGACTCCGCAGGTCAGGCATGAGAATAGCCTCCCGCGCCGCGTGCCCCGCGCAAAGGCCGTCTCCGGGTGACCTTTACATTTGGTACACGTCCGGACGTATGGGGACAGAACGAGAGGGCCCCGCTGGCGGTGGGGCCCTCTCGCGATGAGGTGGACTTCGGACGACATCAGGGCTTCACGCACCCCCCAGTGCTCAGCCCGTCGGTCGTCGTCGCCCCTCACCGTCCCGTTCGCCCGGCTGTCCCCCAGACAGACCACCGGACTGAACGGCTTCCGCCAGCCGTCGCACTGCGCGACTCGCCCGCTGGCGCAAGGCTGCGTGCGAGATGCCCAGCTCGTGGGCCACCCGCCGCTGATAGTTCCCGCGACCCGAGCCGAGCTCGGCGTACTCCGGGAGATCGGGGTCCGGCGCGTACAGCCGCGCCAGAAGTGCTGACTCGTCCCGCGTCAGCGCGCACTTGTCGAGGCCCCACGCGATGACGTCGAGCACCTCGCCCGTGGTGCCGAGGGACATGCTCGCGAGCGAGTAGACGGCGTCCGGCCCTGGCTCGGGCGCCGTCGGCCGCTCGAGGACCGTCAGCGTGAACGCGTCGGTGGGGATCTCCGCGACCCGTGGCCCGCGGCTCGCCCGGCCGCCCTGTGCGTGCGGGGCCCGGTCGCCGACGACGCGCGTGAGGGTGTGCCCCTGCAACCGCATCGCGACCCGGCTGCTGCGGTCGAGGTCGTAGTGGGTGATCGCGTCCCACATCGCGGCGGCGGCCTCCTGCTCGAGGTCCTGCACGTCCGGGTAGTGGCGGCGTGAGCGGCGCACGATGGTGCGCACCGCGGGAAGCATGCACTGCAGCACGGCACGCCCGGCGGCGAAGCTGCCGCCCGCGTGCTCGATGATGAGCGCGTACAGCACCTCGTCCGCCTCGTCGGGGGCGAGCTGGACCGTCTCCCCCGTGCGCAGTCCCGCGATCTGCGGGAACCGTGTGGCGAGGCGCTCGATCTCGGTCGCGAACGATCGGGTGCGGACCAGGTCGGCCCAGTCGTGGTCGAGCTCTCGCATCAGCGTTCCTGCTGGTGCAGGCGTCCGTGCAGGCATGGCGGTTCCCCCCTCCGGTCTGACCCGAGTCCATCGAGGGGGTGTTGCCCGCCACTGTTGCCCGTTCCGTTTGCATGGTTGTGACCTGCGTCACAGTTGGCCAAAACCCGGGGACTACCGATGTCACACGAACTCCTCACCTGCCATTTGTGCTCAGCAGACGCAAGAGACGGAGAAACGGGAGAGGCGAGATGAGCAAGGACGAGCTCGACCAGGCGCCCGGCGCCGGACTCGGCAGCACCGACCTCGGCAGTGCGGGCGTCCGCAGTGCGGAACCCGATGCACCGGACTTCGACCACACGTGGTCCCTGCTCCGCGACACCGCCGAGGTGCACGCAGCCCGCGGTGAGGTGGCGCCCCTGGTGCGCGACCTCATCGCCTCCCTCACCGAGGACCCCCTCGGCGAGGAGGACACGACGGTCCGCCTGACCGAGGCGCTCGACAGCCCCCGCGCGCGCAGCGCCCGTGAGGCTCGCGCGCGCATCCGTGCGGACCTGCAGAACGAGGTGCGCACGCGATGAGCTCGCTCCTCGTACGTCGGCGTGGCAAGAAGGCCGCCAAGCCGGCCGAGCTGCCCGCCCCGGCCGACGGCGCCTCCAGTACCGGCTCGCCGTGGACCGGCGGACCCGACCAGCCCGCGGCGCCCCCCGCGGAGACAGGAGGCGATGGCGACGGCGAGAGCTCTCCCCCGCAGGTCGTGGAGTGGTCCAACGGACCCGCTCTGGCGACCAAGGCCTGGGGCGCCGCGCTCGCGCTGGCTCTGCTGGCCGGGCCCGCCGCCCTGGTGTGGACCGCGCTGCGACCGGCGCCCGCCCCCGTCTCCGCGGCCGCCGGCACGACGAGCACGTCCGAGACCGCCGCCGCCGGCGAGCGAGCGGTCGAGCTCGTGGAGAGCTGGCTGCGGGCCGACAGCAACGACCAGCAGCTGCTCGCCTCCCTGACGAGCGCCCCGGTCGGCTCGCTCCCCCAGGAGGGCCTGACCATCCGTGACTCGTCGGTGGCCCAGGCCGAGCAGACGGACGACGGCGTGTGGTCCGTGACCGTCGGCGTGGACGTCGCCGAGCCCGCGCCCGGCTCGACGCCTCCGGCAGAGGATGACGCCAAGGCGGACAAGAAAGAAGCGGAGGTGTCCCTCGTCTGGGTGCGCCGCTACTTCCAGGTTCCGGTGCTGGTCGACCGCACGGACACCGAGTGGTCCGGGCCCGACCTGGCCGTGACCGCTCTCGCGCTGCCCGCACCCGTCCCAGGCCCTGCGGCTGCCGCGGAGCCGCCCAGCCTCGACTACCCCGAGACCATCTCTCCGACGTCGGCCGCCGGGCAGTCCGTCTCCGGGTTCCTCGCGGCCATGGTCGCCGGTGACGGCGAGATCACGCGCTACCTGCGCCCCGAGACGTCGATCGCCGCCGTGGCACCCGCCCCGTACGCGGCCGTCGCCGTGACGGGGATCAAGGGTTCGCACGAGGTCACGGAAGACCCGACCGACGGCGACGGCACGCACGCCCTGACCACCGTCGAGCTCACCCGGCTCGACGGAGAGAAGACCACCGCCCAGTACGTCCTCACGCTGGTTGCGCGAGACGGCCGCTGGGAGGTTGCCGGCCTCGAGCCGGCCGTCCGTATCGACACGACGCCATCCGGCACCGACCCCGGCATCGCCGGGGAGTAGCGAAGGAGAGAACCATGATCAACGAGATCGTTATGGCCAGCGGTGGCTTCCTCGACCTCATCACCGTCAAGTCCGAGGAGGTCAAGAGTGCCATCGAGTCGGTGACCTTCGTGGTCGTCATCCTCATGGTCGTCATCACTGCCGTGAAGACGAAGCTCTCGATCGCCGCGATCCTGATGTCGGCGATCGTCGGCGGCATCGTCCTGTGGCTCGTGAACGGAGGCATCAACGTCACCTCCGAGCTCGCAAGGGACGAGTTCGGCTCGGCTCCGGCCATCGTGAACACGCAGACAGTTCTCTGACTGCCGCCGGGGCCGACAGGGCCGGAATATGGGCAGGACGCTGAGGGCACGACACAGGGTTGGTCAGGCGGGCGCGTTCGCGCGCCCGGCACGTGGTGAGGAGGGTGTCCGGTGACCGAGACCGCGAAGTTCTACACGAAGGCCCGACGCATCCCCATGCTGGTGGGGAAGCTACCCAGCGGCGGGCGCATCTGGGGCGGCCCGTACACGATCACCCAGGTGGGAGCGGGCGCCGTGGTGGCGTTCGCGCTGTGGAAGACCGCTCCGCTGTGGGCGCAGCTGGGCGGGTTCATGAACATCGTGGTCGCCGTGGGTGTCGTCGTCGGCGTGGTCTGGGCCACCGGCAAGCTCCCGAGCAGCGGCCGCAATCCCATCGCGTTCGTCATGGACGCGATGAACCTGACCTCGAGCCCCGGACGGCTGGTCGGAGGGCAGGTGGCCCTGCCCAAGCCGCGGCTCATGACCCATCGGGTCATGGTGGTGCTGCCACGGCCGACCGCCGTCGCCGCACCGCGTGTCGAGGCGCCCGCCAGAACGGCCCGGCCGGTGGCCGAGCCGCAGCGGCCCGTCGCGGTCCAGCCGATCCCGACCGAGCTCCTGCCGGAGCTGACCAGCCGGGGCCCCGCGGACGCGACCTTCGAGGGCAGGCGTCTGCAACCCGCACCGACCCAGGAGCCCAGCCCGCTCCCGGACAAACGCTCGCCCGCGGACTGGGCAGCGGCCGCTGCCACCGCGGCGGCGACAGCCCCTGACCGCAAGACCGCCGACCTCACCGGCGTCGGGCAGCTGCTCGCCGGGAAGCCCAAGCCGACCGACCGAACAGCCCCCACCACCCCGCGAGAGGACTGAGCCCCCATGCTGAGCCACATCTCGGCCCTGACCGACGGCCTCATGTGGACCCGCACCGGGACCGTCTGGGCGGTCTGGCGTGTGTCCCCTGTGCCCTACGCGTTCCAGCCCGAGGACAAGAAGCACGCCGCGCGGCGCCACCACACCGCGCTGTACCGCGCCCTGCGCGGCGAGTCCCTGCACCTCGGCCTGACGGCGGCCACCGACCCCGCCTCGGTGGTGCTCTCGATGATCGAGGGAGTCGACCTGACCGAGCGCGAGGCGTGGGCCGCCGAGTGCGAGGCCACCCTCGACTTCCTGGAGCAGATCCCGATCGGACGGCGCGTCCACTGGATCGCCGCTCCCCTGGCCAACCCGGGCGCGAAGGCGTTCATGGAGCCGCTGCACGCGAGCTGGACCACGCTCCAGGACACGCTGATGATGCCGCGCTCCGTGCCGGGCAGGCATGCGATCGGCGAGCGGGCCGCGCAGTCCGAGGCGCTGCGCAAGGAGATGCCCTCGGCGTTCGATCCCCGGCCGGCGACGGTGGCGGAGATGGCGTGGATGTTCGGGCACGCGATGCAACGCGGCCTCGGGCTGGACACGGCGGTGCCCGTCGACGGGTCGCTGGACGCCGAGATGCACCTGTCAGGACCGTCCGTGCTGCCGTCGGCGCTGGTGGACCCGGCCGGGCAGACCGACTCCGAGAAGAAGCTGGGTCCCCTCCAGATCCTGAAGCGCCCCTACGTCAAGGTGCTCGACCCCACCAACCCAGAGCTCGCGTCGTACCAGACGACACTCGTGGTGAGCGATACGCCGTCGGGCGGGATCGTCTACCCGGGGTGCGAGTGGATCGGCCGGGTCGACGAGTCGGGCGTGCCCTGCGACTGGGCCATCCGCATGACCGTGCGCTCGCGCGACGAGGTGACCAACCGCAACCGGCGCGCGGTGCGCACCCTGAACGACCAGTTCGACCAGCGCTCCGAGGAGGAGCGCGCCGGGTCCTCCCTTGACACGACGGCGCGCGCCCTGGGCGAGTACCAGGCGGTCATGGACGCGGACGAGCTCGAGGTGGAGGTGGACGCCACCACGATGTTCACCGTCTCCGGCCACACCCCCGAACAGGTGCTCGACGACGCCCGCGACCTGACCAAGTACTTCGCCGCGATGCAGTTCTCGCTGCGCACGGACCCCACCATCCAGCCGACGCTCTTCGAGGCCACCCTGCCCGGCATGCCGACGCCGCGGGCCGTGCGGGAGTACTCGCAGATCACCACGGCGCGGGCGTTCTCGGCCGCGGTGCCGTTCGCGACCACGGAGCTCGGGGACACCTCGGGTGCGCTGTTCGCCCTCGAGATCTCCAACGGGGCCGCCCGGCCGAACCCGGTGTTCGTGAACTTGGCGGGCGCAACGGACAAGTTGGACGTAGCGCTAGCAATGGGATTTGTCGGCGAGCTCGGCAGTGGGAAAAGCGTTTCCATGAAGACCGTGGCCATGGACAACGTCGACATGGGGGCCACGCTCATGGCGGTGGACCACACCGAGATGGGCGAGTGGGGTGTCGCCGTCTCGGAGATCCCCGACTCACAGGTGGTCGAGATCTCCGAGGACGCGACCGTGTCCATGGACCCGCTGCGGATCCTGCCGCCGGCGCAGGCACCACGGGTGGCTCGTGCCTTCATCACGGTGCTGCTGTCGGTGCAGACCAAGTCCGAGCAGAACGTGTTGCTGTCCAAGGTGCTGCAGACCGAGTACATGTGGCGCCACAAGATCACCTCGCTCGGCTCGCTCGCCCGGCACCTCGAGATGGACTGCGAGTACCCGGGCGCCCGGATGCTCGCCGACGAGATGCGGATCTTCTCCGAGCTCGACTTCGGGCGCGCCCTCTTCGACGACTCGCTGCCGCCGCTCGACCTGAGCTCGCCGGCGATCGTGCTGCACACCCACAAGATGCAGCTGCCGTCGAAGGCCGACATGGAGCACGGGCACCTGTTCGCAGAGCTCAAGGCGGAGAAGGTGTTCGGGCGCGCCACGTTCGCGCTGATCGCGGCGCTCGCCAGGTACCGCTGCTTCGCCGACCGCTCGCGACTCGACATCTTCGCCGCCGACGAGGCGTCCAAGACCATGTCGTCACCGGAGGCCGCCGAGGAGATCGGCATGTTCATCCGGGACGGCCGTAAGCACAAGGCGGCGCTGCTGCTCGGCAGCCACGACGCGGAGGAGGACTTCGGCAACGAGGTGGTCCGCGGGCTGATCCCGTTCCGCGTGCTGCTGCGCCACCGCGACGCGAACCTCGCCCGCCGTGGGCTGCGCTGGCTGCACGGCCTGCCGGTGAGCGCGCCGGTGGACGAGGGCCTGGTCAAGCTCGTCACCGAGGGCACCGCCCCGGTGACCGACGCCGCCGTCGGCGTGACCGAGGAGCGGCGGGGCGAGTGCCTCATCCGCGACTTCCAGGCCCGGTACGGCCGGGCGAAGGTCATGGCGCCGCTGGTGGAGACCCGCGCGCAGACCGTGAAGACCACACCGACCAGCTCCACCGGTGCGGTGATCGGGTCATGATCCGGCTGGCGCCGCTCCCGGCTGCCGATCCGGGCGGGGGGCTGAACCTGGAGGACACCCAGGGGGTGGCCGTCGACCGGTTCACGCTCCAGTGGGACACGGGCTCGCCGTGGAACCCGCTGAACGTGGACTCCGAGATCTTCTCGACCCTCGCCGGCATGTTCTGGGTCTGGTACCGGGACATGGTGGCCGTACAGATCTGGGTGCTCGACTGGGTGCTCGGTATGGACTGGCTCGGCTACATCCTGGCGCCGCTCGCCGGGCTGAGCATCATCGTGCAGGGCATGATCGCGCAGATCGGCCTGCTCAACGTCATGCTCATCATCCTGGCGTTCGTGGTGGGCTTCTGGCTGCTCAAGGGCCGGTACGCCGGCGGGTTCATGGAGCTGCTGATCGGTTGTCTCATCGCCGCCCTGGCGACGGGCTTCCTCGCGAACCCGATGGCGACCATCGGCGGCGAGCAGGGCGTCATCATGCAGTCGCGGAACGCCGGCATGGACATCGCCACCGGTTTCGCGACCGAGGGTGCGTCGTTCCAGCGGGACTCCACGGTGATCCGTGAGGGCCTGAAGGGACAGCTCGTGGACACCCTGCTCCGCGCGCCGCACCAGATCATCAACTACGGCACGGTCATCGACGGCACGGGCTGCGAGGACACCTATACCGACAACGTCGGGCGGGACAACGCCGTCGACGCGATCGGGTCCTGCGACGAGGCGTACCAGGAGGCGGCGTCCACGGTCGATGCCGGCACCGTCGTCTCGACGCTCAGCCTGCTCACCACCGGCTTCGTGTTCCTGCTGCTGTCCGTGGTGATCGTCGGCGGCACCATCTTCGCGGTGCTGCTGCTTGGCTGGTCGGCGATCAAGCTGCTGTGGCAGCTCCCCGTCGGCGTGATCTCGAGCGGTACCCGGGCCCAGCTCTTCCGCACGTTCGCGAGCGTCGGCTTCGGGTGCATCCTCGTCGCGATGGCCACGATGTTCCTGGTGGCGTGGATGAAGATGCTCCTCGGCTTCTACGACGCCACTAGCGGCCTGCCGTTCCTCGTGCGGCTGTACCTGTTCAACACGCTCGTCATCGCGGGCGCCGTGTTCTACGTGCTGATGGGCGCGAGCGTGCGGCAGGGCCTGCGTGCGCTGGCCGACAAGCTCGCGGCGGCCGGCGTCCCCTCCCAGGTGGGCGAGCCCGCCGCGATGCCGTGGGACGGCAGCGCGAAGTGGCGCGACCGCTACAACAAGGCCAGGGAATGGGCCGGCGTCGGCCTGGGCCCCGCCCCGGTGAAGCCGAACGGCCAGGCGCTCGACGTCGACGGCGACGACGTCCCCGCCGCTGGCCCGTCCGCCATGGACGGGAACCCGGGTGGCGGCACCGTCGGCAGCACCACGGGTGGCGTCTCTGCTGGTGGTTCGGGTGGTGGACCGGGTGGTACGGGCGACGAGAACCGCACCATGCCCATCCCGGTCGACAGTTCCGGCACTCCGATCGGACCCGACGGCACCACCGGGAACGACGGCCGCGGCAACGCCTGGACGACGGCCGCGCGCACGGTCCAGGACGGGTCGCCCGACGGCGGACGCACCGGCACCGAGCCGCTGCCGGAGGGC